>JAHEKL010000191.1 GCA_024638345.1 Gammaproteobacteria bacterium
CTGAGCGCCAAAGTCCCTCACAAGGTCCTCATCGGCCGCCACTTGACGCGCGGCCTCGGCGCCGGCGCCCTTCCCCAGATCGGAGAAGAAGCCGCCACCGAGAACGAAGACGACCTGCGCAAGTCCATCCAAGGCGCCGACATGGTGTTCATCACCTGCGGCCTGGGTGGCGGCACCGGTACCGAATGTGGGTCGGAAATGCGACGATGGCGTCTCGCGTGAACGCGTCGCCGCCTGCAGAGATCGAGGACTGGGTCGCCGAGCAGTCCCGACTAGGCCGAACGACCGTCTTTATGGGAACCGAGGGTCGGGTCCTGGCCGGGCTCGCATTCGGCGATCGGCTCCGTTCCAACGCAAAGCCCGCGATCCAGCGGCTTCGGTCGATGGGCATCCGTCGAGTCGTCGTGCTCTCCGGTGACCATCCCCCCGCGGTGGCCACGATCGGAGAGGAGATCGGAGCGGACGAGGTTCTGGCCGGTCTGTTACCCGATCAGAAGGTCGACGTGCTGCGAGAGTTGTCGGCTCGGTCAGGGGCGGTGGCGATGGTCGGGGACGGAGTGAATGATGCACCAGCCATGGCCTCGGCAACCCTGGGTATGGCAATGGGCGCTGCCGGGACCGATGTGGCGATCGAGACCGCCGACATCATTCTCATGAGCGACGACCTCGAGAGAGTCCCCTACGCCTTGAGCTTGGGATCTCGGGCTCGCCGCGTCGTACGTCAGAACGTCTGGTTCAGCGTGGGATGGATGGGTATCCTCGTCGTCGCGGCCTCGACGGTCGGACTTCCCCTGACGCTCGCCGTGGTGGCCCACGAAGGAAGCACCCTCCTCGTCGTCCTGAACGGTCTGCGATTGTTGCGTCGGGTCTTCTGACCGTCTTCGTGGGGGATTCCCCCACGCGGCACGGAGGGTTTTCCCGACTCGCAGCACCGAGACCGATCGAGCAGCTTTCGAGTATGGTGGTTGTGGTCTTCCGAACGCTGATGTTTTCGGCTTGACCGATGCGTGGCTTACCGATAGAGTCCGCAGGCGGTAAATCGTTCTTGGGAGGAGTCTTGCGGGACCTACAGGTGCGAGATCGCAAGGTGTGCCAAGCGTAGGGTTTACTATGACGTACAGATCTCACAGGTCGATGGGATTGGCTCTGGCTGCCCTCATCATAGGGGCGGCGGGGGTGGATGGATTTCGATCCTGTCACCATCACGGGGAGACACTCGCCGCCGATGTCGGGGGGGTTGCTGGGCACCCATCTCACGGCGACTCCTCACACGAGGGGCCAGCGCAGGACTCCGCTCCTTGCGATCACGACTTGGGCGTGTGTCAGACCTTGGCCGCCGACCCGGTGGTTGCCACAGTCCGCGCCCAGCCTCCAGGACTCGATGGCCTCGTTACGGAGTTCCCGCCTCCCGTAGCGGGAGCGAGCCATTCCTCCGAGCCGTCTCTCCTCCTTCCCTATTCCACCGGTCCTCCAAGCGCATCGGTCTGACGCACGCTCGGTTGGGCATTCCCGTGCCTTTGCGTGCCTCGTAGCAGGACGAGCCGAGCGAAGTTCCTCCGTCCGTAGTCGATCGCCCTCGTAGAGGGCACCTCGTCTGCTGGTTGCGCAGCGGCGCATCCATGGATGCGGCCCGGTCGTGGCCGGACGGAGCTCAGCAATCCGCCGAGTCCGAAATGAAGGAGGGAGAGGAATGAGTCACCAAATCCCAGCTCGAACGAGCAGCAACGGCCGCGTCCACCAGACGGTCAAGGTGATGGGCTTGCTAGTCCTTTGCCTCATCTATGGCGAAGAGCCCTTGGCGAGTCAGCAGCCGGGCCAGATCGCTGTTCAGGTGACCGGACAAGGCGGTGAGCCCGTCCGGGCAGCCAGAGTTCAGATACTGCAAAGGAGTGTGGAAGGAGTCACTGCAGCGGATGGCCGCTTGGTCATTCCTGCGATCCCGCCGGGCACCTATCCGGTCAGGATCACTGCGCTCGGCTACCGCGACGTGACGGAGCAGGTCAGCGTTGCCGCTGGAGCGATGGCCACCCTGAATGTCGTTCTGGAGGTCCGTCCCATCGAACTACAGGGCGTTCAGGTCCACGTCCTGAGGCCCGATCTGCAGCACCGGACGGAACTCGAAGCCGAGAGGGTGATGGAGTCCAACCCCCGGGACGCAGGAGACGCTCTTCGCGAGCTGCCGGGCGTCGATGCCGTCCGCAAGGGGCCGGTGGGACTGGACCCCGTGGTACGTGGCCTCAGGGAGACCGAGGTTGGAACCTATCTCGACGGTGCCCGCATGTTTCCGGCGGGTCCGGCCCGTATGGACTCTCCCCTCACCCACCTGGATCCGACGAACATCCAGCACGTGGAGGTGGTCAAGGGACCTTATGCCCTGACCTGGGGCGCCGGAAATCTGGCGGCTATCCGCGTCGAGACGCGAGGCGTGCCCCCGCAGATCCCCGGAGCGATCCACGGCAGGTTCCTCACGGGCTACGACTCCAATATCGGAGCTCAGGAGTATTCCGGCTCCGTATACGGATCGGACGGACCGTGGGCCTATTGGGGCTCGGCCGTATGGCGTACGGGCTCGGACTACCAGTCCGGGGACGACGTTACGGTTCCGGGAGACTTCGAGTCCTGGGAGGTTCGGGGGAAGGTCGGCTATCGGACGAGCGACGCCTCTTGGCTGAGTATTTCCGCAGGCTATCAGGAACAGGGCCCCATCGACTATCCGGGGCGACTCCTCACCGCCGACTTCTTCGAAACGGTCAATCTGAATGGTGCGTGGAGGCTGGATCGAAGTGAAGGGCTTCTCCGCGCAATGGAGATCAGCGCCTATGTCAACGACGTCCAGCACGCCATGGACAACGAGGGCAAGCCCACGAGGGAAGCGGTGCCCACTCGAACGCCGCCCTTCGCCCTGGATGTGAAGGTGGATGCCTCGGTTCAGGTCACTGGAGGGCGCGTGTCGGCGACCCTTCTTCCGACCCCGGATTGGACGTTCGAGGTGGGCGGCGACGTGTATCGGGCAACCCGCGATGCCACCCGCACGATCGACCGCCTGGACGCAGGAATGAAGCCGCCCACGTTTCCCCTCGTGGACCTGATGTGGCCGGACGCAACCATCACCGATGGGGGTATCTGGGCCCGGGCGGAACACCCATTCGGGGGCAGGTTCCGCCTCTCTGGAGCGCTGCGGGTGGACCGGGTGAGCGCGGACGCCGGGAAGACGCCCAGCGACTTCTTCCTCGCCAACACGTCGGGAAACCTTAGCGCTTCGGAGACGAACCTCAACGGCGCG
Source organism: Gammaproteobacteria bacterium (assembly GCA_024638345.1). Taxonomy (GTDB): domain Bacteria; phylum Gemmatimonadota; class Gemmatimonadetes; order Longimicrobiales; family Gaopeijiaceae; genus JAAXGI01. The sequence continues at coordinate 3,284 of JAHEKL010000191.1, forward strand.
CTGACCCTGAGCGCGAACCTCAGCCCGAACTGGAATTTCTCCATCGGGGGTGGAACCGTGGTCCGCACGGCGGACGCTACGGAGCGTTACTCCGATCGAACGCCAGCGAGCAAGGCGCAAATCAGCGCCGAGTTCATGGGCAACCCCGCGCTGGATCCGGAACGAAGCAGCCAGGTGGACCTTTGGCTGGAGGCGCGTTATCCACGGCTGGGCTTCGACGCCAATCTCTTCGCACGTCGCATAGACGACTACATCACCATGGAGGCTACGGAACTGCCAACACGTCTTCCGTTGAGTCCGCCGACCGTGTACCGCTATGTGAACGGTGATGCCGAATTCTGGGGCCTCGAGACCAACCTATCCTTCAATCTCACCGGCGAACTGACGGCCGGACTCGGGGGCGAATACCTCTGGGGGAAGGACCTGGCGCTCGATGAGCCAGCCCTGGGAGTAGCGCCACTCAGGGGCGACGTGAGCCTACGCTACTCGCGGGCTGGCGGCGCCTATTTCATCGGCGGAAACCTGTTGGCTGTGGGTCGCCAGGACCGCCTCGCAACCACCCGTGGTGAGATCGAAGACACACCCGGCTACTCCCTACTCAACATCCAAGTGGGATTCCGACCCTATCCGGGCTTCCTCGTCCGGGTCGGGGTTCAGAACCTGGGGGACACCGAGTACTACAATCACCTGAATGCCAAGAACCCGTTCACGGGGGTGCCGATCCCCGAGCCAGGAAGGTCCATCTTCCTTCGAACTACCTACTCCTTCTAGTCCTCGACGTAGTCGAGCAAGTTGGCTGGGCGGGGTCTCCACAATGGGGACCCCGCTCTTGCTTGCCTCTCGACGTCACGGCAGCGCATCTTCACGCGTAGCTTCCAGTTGGGCGCGATTCTCAGCAGCTTTGGCGAGCGTGCACGTGATGCTGGACTAGCCATGCCTCTTGGCGGCGGAGTCGCGTTGGTATATCCGAGCGTGGGCACCTGACCGGGGAATCAGATCCAAATGCGCCAGCTGGCAGCGATCATGTTTTCCGACTTGGTCGGCTTCACGGCTCGCATGCAGGAGGACGAAGGGGGAGCGAGGGAGCTCGTTCGTCAGCATCGTGACGTACTCGAGCGAGCCGTTACGGCCGGCTCCGGAGAAACGCTTCAGTTCTATGGCGACGGCGCCCTCACCGTCTTCCCGAGCGCCGTGAACGCCGTCGACTGCGCCGTTCGCATCCAGCAAGAACTGGCTGGGAGCGGCTCGACCAGACTCCGAATCGGACTCCACGTGGGCGACGTCATCCACGACGAGCTCGGGGTCTATGGCGACGGCGTGAACGTCGCTGCTCGAGTTCAGGAGCTCGGGGTTCCTGGATCCATCCTCCTGTCCGCAAGGATCCGAGACGAAATCAAGAACCATCCCCGTATCCGGGTTCGGCCTCTCGGGGACTTCCGACTCAAGAACGTCAAGCAGCCGCTCGGCATTCTCGCTGTGGAGGCGGAAGGGGTGGTGATTCCGGATTCACAGGATCTACCAAAAGCGCAGAACGAGAGCCAGAAGAGCATCGCCGTGCTCCCGTTCGAGAACATGAGCCCCGACCCCGAGAACGAGTATTTCTGCGATGGGATCGCGGAAGAGATCATCAACGTGCTCGCACAGCTTCCCGGACTCAAGGTCGCAGGTCGGACATCGGCGTTTTCGTTCAAGGGGAGGGTCCTGGACGTGCGGGAGATCGGGACCAAGCTGAACGTCGGCACGGTCCTGTCTGGGAGCGTACGCAAGATGGGGGATCAGCTCCGGATCACGGCGCAGCTCGTCGACGTCACCAACGGATACCAGCTCTGGTCTGAGCGGTTCGACCGACGACTCGACGACATCTTCGCAATTCAAGACGAGATCGCGACGAACATCGCCGAACGGCTGGAGATCACGATCGGCGGCACGGTGCGACAGTCCAGGCCAAACACCGAAAACGTCGAGGCCTACGAGCTCTATCTGAAGGGCCGTGGCCTGCTCTATCAGCGCGGAATGGCGATGTTCCGGGCCCAAAGATGTTTCGAGGAAGCGCTGGCCCGGGATGCACAGTACGCATTGGCACACGCCGGGCTAGCCGACAGCTACTCGATACTCGGCTACTACGGGCTCATTGCGCCCCCTGAAGCATGGCCCCCTGCTCGTCAGGCGGCTGACCGTGCCGTCGCGCTGGCGCCGGAGC
>JAHEKL010000192.1 GCA_024638345.1 Gammaproteobacteria bacterium
TCAACCGCCAATAGGATCCCGAAGAGCACGAATGGAGCGAGCAGTAGGGCGATCGAGGCGATCCACTCCCCCGTTGCGCTGCCGCGCCCGTCGCGGGCCGGAGCTACGATCGGGTCGAGCGGTTCGCGGTTTCGATCACCGGATGCGCTGTCTGGTTTCATGAGCGGTCTCGAGGAAGAACTCTCGCCTCCCTTGTCCTCCGGACGCATCCGATATAGGGTTTAGACTCGCGGTACTTCTCTGAGCCCCCGGTCTCCCCGCGGGTTCCGGCGGTGGGTGAAGCCCCCGCCTTTGATTGTTTCATCTCACCCTCGCGACTGCGGTAACGTGACCAACGATCAGTGGTTGGGTGTGCTGGAGGTCCTCTCCGGCGGCTCCGGCTTCATACGACGGCGGAAGGCTGGATACACCCCCAGCAAAGACGACATCTACGTCAGTGGCAAAGTCGTGTCACGATTTGGTCTCCGGACCGGTGACGAACTCTCGGGTAGCGTAGGTGGCCGGCCGAAGAACGGAAAGGCTCCGCCGCTATCCCGGCTCGAGCTCGTCAACGGCCGACCTCCGAACGAAGCACGGGACCGACTGAAGTTCGACCGGCTGGGTGCGCTTCACCCGGACGAACAGCTGATGCTCGAATGTGATGTCCGCTACCGGGGAGAGCTCGACTATACGAACCGGGTGATCGACCTCTTCTGTCCGCTCGGGAAGGGACAGCGAGCCATGATTGTCGCTCCGGCGAAGGCCGGAAAGACGACGGTGCTCCAGCGTGTCGCCGAAGGCGTAGTCCGCAATCACCCTGAATGTACCCTTTTCATTCTCCTCATCGACGAACGGCCCGAGGAGATCACGGAAATGGAAGCATGTGGGTTCGGCGAGGTGATGGCCTCGTCGTTCGACAACCCGGCCGACCGACACACCGCCCTCGCGGAGGTGACGCTGGAACGGGCCCGTCGCAGAGTGGAGATGGGCGAGGACGTGGTTGTGATCCTCGACTCGATCACGCGGCTCGCTCGTGCCTACAACACGGTGGAAGAAGGAAGCGGTCGCACGCTTACGGGTGGGTTGGACGCCACGGCGCTGGAGAAGCCGAAGCGTTTTCTGGGAAGCGCCAGAAGGATCGATCCCGAACGCGGAGGCTCGCTGACGATCGTGGCGACGGCGCTGGTGGACACCGGGTCCCGCATGGATCAGGTGATCTTCGAGGAGTTCAAGGGGACCGGCAACAGCGAGCTGATCCTGAGTCGCGAGCTGGCTGACAAGCGTATCTTTCCCGCGATCGACATCGTGGCCTCGGCCACTCGACGCGAGGAACTGCTTCTGAGTTCGGAAGCCCTTGCGATCTCGCGCGCACTGCGGCGTCAATTCGCAGGGCAGGGGCCGGTAGACGCGATGCAGGGACTGCTGAACGTCATGAGGAAGACCAAGACGAACGCGGACCTACTCGAGCTCAGTCGGGCCTCTACCTGACGCCAGACTCCACGAGCCCCTTCAGGGCGACGAGTGAGGCGTCGAGCTGCGCCCCCTGAAGCTCGCTCATTTGCGTGGCTAGATACCCGAGGAGCGGGTTCCAGCCGAACTCCCCCTCCTCCCTCCACGAAACGCGCGTTCCGCCCGGGACCGATTCGAGCTCCAGCGTTCCACGGATGCGAATGGCCCCGTCCTCGACGAGGACTGCGTACGCCAGCTCTCTCGGTGGCCGGCTGGCGTCGATCACGAACTCTCCCGTGCCATATCCCGGATCCGACCAACGTCGTCCCGAACCCTGGCCCGCGTCCGAGCCGAAGAGCTCCACGCCGGACTCCGGGGTGGGCGTCCACTCACCCCACAGCCGAGCACTGTTGACGAAAGGGAACACCTCCTCCGGCGGAGCATCGATCTGAATATCCGCCTGGGCCGCCCACCCACCGGGAAGCAGGAGCCCGATGAGCATGAAGCTCCCGAAGAACAGAGCGAACGCGCCGAGGATCAGCCCGGCGAGCTTGTACGGGTGCATCAGGGCTCCCCGATATCGCGGAGCACTTCCTCGAGGACCGGCCAGGCGTTCTGGGCCATCAACCGATGTCCCTCAGGGGTTGGATGGATTCCGTCCCCTTGGTTGAGCTGGGCGATTCCGGCGACGCCGTCGAGCAGGAACGGGATGAGCGGGACCTGCCGAGCAGCGGCGACCCGGACGAAGGTCTCGCGGAACGCCCGAGTGTAGTCCTCCCCGAGGTTCGGCGGTGCCTCCATCTGCGCGATGACCAAGGCGGTCTCCGGGTAACCGTCCCTGACCCGTCGCGCGATCTCGTCGAGGTTCGCCTCCAGACCTTCGACGGGAAGCCCCCGAAGTCCGTCGTTCGCTCCCGTTTCCACGACGAGCACGTGGGGGGATTGGCCCATTACCCAGTCGAGCCGGCGCAAGGCGCCCGCGCTCGTCTCCCCACCGATCCCAGCATTGAGTGCAGTCATGGGGATGCCGCTCGAATCGGCGAGAGCGGCCACCCGTGCCGGCCACGCGTCGGTTGCCGGTGACTCCAGACCGAGCCCCTCGGTGAGGCTCGTGCCGAGGAAGACCACCCTCACGCCGGGCGCTCCCGAGCCCGCACCCGGCTCTTGCGAACCTTCTGAATCGAGCAGGCGTACCACCTCCGATCCGTCCGGACCCGGATCGGAAGAGTCGGTGGTGAAATCGGGCGGCGACGGCCGCCCCGTATCTGGGGCTTCGCACCCCGCCACCAGAACGGAGAGGGCGACCAGGAGGAGCCGGGGAATGCGCATCGAGTTGACCGGCGTGGTGAAGGAGTACCTGAGCGGAGGTCGAACGCTCTCGATTCTCTCGGGCGTGGATCTGACCATCGCCTCGGGCTCTTCCGTGGCCGTGATCGGGCCTTCCGGTAGCGGAAAGACCACCCTCTTGGGTCTCATGGCCGGTTTGGACCGTCCCACTCGAGGCGAGGTCGTCCTGGGTGACACCAGACTCTCCGATCTTACCGAAGATGGGCGGGCGGAGTTTCGTGCCACGAACGTGGGCTTCGTCTTCCAGACCTTTCATCTACTCACCTCTCTGACCGCACTGGAGAACGTACAGGTTCCGCTCGAGCTCGCACCGAGCTCGGTACGGCGTCGACCCAGCGAGATCAGGGACCGTGCGGGAGACCTGCTCGATCGCGTGGGTTTGGGGGATCGACTCACCCACTATCCGGCTCAGCTTTCCGGAGGAGAGCAGCAGAGAGTAGCTCTCGCCCGGGCCTTCGTGACCGAGCCACGGATTCTGTTCGCGGACGAGCCGACCGGCAATCTGGATCGGCAGACCGGCTCGAGGATCATCGATCTCCTGCGCGAGCTGAACGAGGAGAAAGGGACCACGATGGTTTTGGTCACCCACGACGAAGATCTCGCCGGCGGGGCGGATCGGGTCGTTCGTCTCTTGGACGGACAGGTGGAGGGTATTCGTTGAACCTCCCTTTCTCTGTGAGACTCGCCTTGATGGAGGGTCGCTCCGGGGTTCGTCGGGTTGGATGGTTCCTCGGGGCGGTCGCGCTCGGAGTGGCGGCTCTCGTGTCCGTCTACAGCTTCCAGCGCGACGCGGCGGCCTCGGCCCGTAGCGAGGCGCGGGACCTGTTGGGCGGGGATCTCAGGCTCCAGGGATCCAGCCCCTTCGACGAGAGGGTTCTCGAGGTCCTGGACTCATTGGCGGCCGAGGGAGCGCGGGTGGCCGTCGGGACGAGCCTGGCCTCAGTCGTTTCCGTGCCGGGCTCCGGCCGAGCCCGCTTGCTGCAGGTCAACGCCGTGGACGGGCGGTTTCCAGCGGCGGGGGACTTCCAGCAGCAGCCTGCGGGCATCTGGGACCGGCTACCGGACGGCGGGGGGGTGTTGGCCGATCCCCAGGTCTTCGAGCAGCTCGAGGTCGGCGTCGGAGAAGCCGTTCGGGTGGGCGGACTCGATCTGATGGTCCGGGGTTGGGTCCGGGACCTCCCGGTGGACTTCGGGATCGAGTGGGTCGCGGGCCCACCTATCTACATGTCCCTGGACGACCTTCCGGAGACCGGTCTGACGGGCTTCGGAAGCCTGGCGCAGTACCGCGCCTGGGTCCGGCTTCCGGACGGGGAGGACGCCCCAGAGCTGCGCGAGAGATACAGAGAAGAGCTCCGACTTTCCGGAGTCTCGATCGACACGGCCCAGCGCGAGGCGGAGGGCTTCGCCTCCGGGTTCGAGAATCTGTCCCGGTTCCTCGGGCTCGTCGGATTGCTGGCCCTTCTTCTGGGCGGGATCGGGGTCGGGAGCGCCGTGAACGTGTATCTGCGGGAGCGGCGGCCTTCGATGGCGGTCCTGAGGTGCATCGGGGCGAAGCGAGGAACACTCGTTCGCGCCTATCTGCTTCAAGCGGGAGCCCTGGGTGCCCTCGGGGCGGGCGTCGGGGTCGGAATGGGTCTGTTGATCCAGTTCTCACTTCCAATGCTCTTGGGTGAAGTGCTTCCCTTCCAGGTTACACCGGCCCTGCATCCGGAAGCCCTGATCGTCGGATGGATCCTGGGGGCCTGGGTGGCGGTTCTCTTCTCGTTGTTTCCGCTGCTGGAGGTACACGGAGTCTCCCCACTGGGCGCTCTCCGGGTCGAGGTGGAGCCCACTCACTACGCCGCGTCGTCGGGGGGTTGGTTGGTCGGTCTCCTGCTGATCGCGAGCCTCTTCGCGCTCACCGCCTTTCAGCTGGCGGACGCCGAGCAGGCCGCGGTCGTCACCGGCTCCACAGTAGCGGTGATCGGACTCCTCGCTCTGGTGTCGACGGGGCTGGCCCGAGGGTCGCGGGCAGCCCTGCCCTCCGGCTCGCCCTTTCCGGTCCGCCAGGGACTTTCCGGCCTCTACCGCCCAGGGAACCAGACTGGCGCCGTCGTCACGGCGCTGGGTGTAGGTGCGTTTCTCATGAGTGCGCTGCTCGTGGTCGAGTCGCGACTGCGAGCGGAGCTCGAGGTGGAGCTGGGACCCGATCGCCCAACGCTCCTGCTCTTCGACATTCAGAGGGATCAGACGGAGGGGATCACAGCTCTCCTGAGAAGCGAGGGGATCGACGACGACCTCCTTCCGATCGTGCCGGCTCGGCTGGAGGCGGTAGACGGCGTGCCGGTCGAGCAGATTCTCCGCGACGGTGTGCGACGGCGACGCTGGATGTACAGCCGTCTGTACCGAAATACGTATCGGGCGGAGCTGGGCTCCGCCGAGCAGCTGACGGTAGGTCGATGGTGGAGCGGGCCGGGGGAGGATCCACCGATGGTCCGGAATGCTGTCCGTGCCGGGGCCGCACGCGTCTCTCTCGAGGCCGATCTGGCGGAGGGACTAGGAGTGGAGATCGGGGACCAGCTCGTCTGGGACGTTCAGGGGGTCCCGGTAGTCTCCGTCGTCACATCGCTGCGTGAAGTGGAATGGTCCTCGGTCCAGCCCAACTTCTTCGCG
>JAHEKL010000193.1 GCA_024638345.1 Gammaproteobacteria bacterium
TATCCGGTCAGGAAGGCCCTGCTTCGCGGGAGGCCTATGTCCCGGCTTCCTTGCATTCTGGTCAGCTATCTGCATAATTTTTGTGAACCCCGAAGCTCCATGGGATGACTTCAAAGCCGAGAACCACCGGAACCAGACCAACCATGCAAGCTGCTCGAAGACCCAGGACCCTCGCGCTCCTTCCCGGCACCGACCGGACGGGGGTGGAACGGGCTCTGGGGGCACCAGTGCAGTTTTCCGACGGGGCTACCGAGTTCCTGGAAGAGCTGCGCAAGGGCTCCTGGCTCGTTGCCCTGCTATCGATGGACGACGACTCCGTCGATGAGCGGATCGCGCAGCGCGTGGCGGAGTCGGGGCAGGCGCAGGCACTCTTCCTGACCTCCGCCCAGACCTCTGTGGAGCGTGTAATCGCAGCGGAGCGAGCCGGCGCGGTGGCGCTCTTGTCACATCCACCGAACGAAGCGGAGCTGGAGAGGGAGGTCAGACCGATCCTTCAGGAGCCGGGCGACCTGGACATACCGGGCGAGTCGCCCCCGGACGAGTGGGGGGTCGTCGGGTCCAGCCGGGCTCTGATGGACGTGTTCAGGGTGGTCGCTAGAGTCGCCTCGACCCCAGCCACCGTGCTGATCACCGGCGAATCCGGCACGGGAAAGGAGCTCGTGGCGAAGGCTCTGCATACTCAGGGAGCCAGGGCAGACGGACCCTTCGTGGCCGTGAACTGCGCTGCGATTCCGGACACTCTGCTGGAGGCGGAGCTGTTCGGATATGAGAGGGGAGCGTTCACCGGCGCCGTGGCTCCCAGCGAGGGGCGTTTCGGACGCGCGCACGGAGGTACCCTCTTCCTGGACGAGATCGGAGAGCTGAGCCTACCGCTTCAGGCCAAGCTCCTAAGGGTCCTCGAGTCGGGTGAGGTACAGCGGCTCGGAGAGGGCAAGACGGTAAGGGTGGACGCTCGCGTCGTCGCTGCGACCAATCAGCCGCTTCGCGAGCGCACCGAGTCCGGCCGTTTCCGGGAGGATCTCCTCTTCAGGCTGGCGGTCGTGGAGGTGGAGCTGCCTTCCCTGAGACGAAGAAGAGAAGACGTCATGCCTCTCGCCTTTCACTTCGTGCGTCAGTTCTCGGAGCGCTACGGTCGGCCCGTACGCGCGATCAGCAGGCCCGCACGAGATCGGCTCGAGACCTACCCCTGGCCGGGGAACGTGCGAGAGCTGAGGAACGTCGTCGACCGCGCGGTCCTCCTCGCACGGGGCGGAGTGATTCGCTCAGCCGACATCCAGCTCGGTGCCGAAGCGCCTCGCACTTCTCCCACCGATGCTGCGAGCGGCGTCGGCTACCCGCCGTCGATGTCCATGCGCGAGGTCGAGGCCCTGCACATTCAAAACGTACTCGCTCATACGGGCGGTCACATGGGGGATGCCGCCGAGATCCTGGGGATTCACCGAAACACGATGACTCTCAAGGTCCGGGAGTTCGGGATCGACGTGAGCGCGATCGGCGGGGCGGGATGAGCGTGCACGCATTCGAGGCACTGCACGAACAACGTGAAGCCCCGCACGCCTTCAGGACGACCGACGGCGAGGCGGTCCTCCGTCCTGCTCGATCTGCTTACCGCATGTGGGACAGTCGTTTGTCGCCACGGTCCTCGTCCGCTCTCGGCCGGTGTGGCCTACTACCCTCCGGATCGATGCCGCGGCACGGGGCCTGCGAATCGTTCCCATCATCATGACCGCATCGTCGAGCACCGGGCCCGGACGGCCTCCGAGGGTGTCGGAGCTTCTCGGGATTCTGCCCAGGATTCCAGAGATCAGTCCATTCTTGGACCTGCTGATTCGGCGATCGGTCCCCGATCCGGATCGGCGGTGGACGGGATCGGGAGAGCTCGGAACGGTGGGCGGGCGCATCGTCCAAACGGAGGGGCTTCCGGACGCGGTCGCCGAGCTCGGAGCCGCGGAGGCGCGGCGCATCAGCGAGATCCTGCGAACCGCGGCCGAGGTCGTAAGCGCGGTGACGAATTCGAAGTGGGAGGAGGTCTGCACCCTGCTGATCGATCAAGGGGCCCAAGAGGAGATGAGGGGGCGCGCCGCGGATGCGGAGGCCTGGTACGAGGGGGCGTTTCGCCTCGCACGGGACCGGGGACTCGTGGAGGCTCCCCGTGCACTTCGCTTGAGTGCCCGCGCCGCACGAGGCCTCGGGAAGCTTTCGAGCGCCGCGGACCGATACGAAGAGGCGTGGCGGACCGCCACCGACCTGGGGCTCGAAGACGACTCCATCGTAGCCGCCATCGGGCGGGGGAACGTCGAGGTGGATCGCGGGAGATGGGAGGAAGCTCGGACTTGGTACGAACGTGCCCTGCAGCGAGTCGGAGAGAAGGGAGATCCCCGCCCGGAGCGCTGGCAGGTGCTGCAAAACCTCTCGATCGTCCGTCGTCGGACCGGAGACCTGGAGGGAGCTCGCCGCCTACTGGAGCGGGCGAGGGTGGAGGGAGACCGACTGCGAGATCCGAACGCGGCCGTGGAGATCGAGAACGGATTCGGTCAACTCCTCCTCGCGGTCGGTGATGCACGAGGTGCGGAGTTGCACTTCGTCGAGGCCCTGCGCAAAGCGCGCACGCCGACAGCGAAAGTGACGATCGGGGTCAACCTGGGAGAGGCTCTCCTGGCGCAGGGGCGTTCGCTCGAGGCAGGTGAGAAGGCGCGCCAGGCCGAAGCCGAAGCGATCGCAGCCGAGGTGACGGGAAAGCTTCCCGAGGTCTATCGGCTTCTGGCTGAAGTCGCCAAGGAGCGGGGGGACGGGGAGGCGTTCGTATTCCTGGAGCAGGCTCTGGACCTGATCCGGGAACGAGAATTGCCGGAGTTCGAGGAGGCCCTGACCAGGGAATCGTATGGACGGCTACGTGCGGCGGAAGGGGATTGGGAGCGAGGAACGATTCAGCTCCAGTCGGCTGCCCGCATCTATAGAAGCCTCGGAATGACGGAGGCTGCGGAGCGTCTCGAGGAGACGATCCGGCGAAACGGAGGTGAGGTATGAGGCGTTCCAGTTTCGGCTCGATGGGATCCATGACGCTGTCGATCGGAATCATCCTGATCGGCTGTGGCGACCTGACATCGGGCGGAGTGGGAGAGCTCGAAGTGATCGTGGCCGCCGACTCGGTTCCAGTTGCGGCGTCGGCTGCCACGTCGCAGATGGCGTACGCATCTTTCGGGATGCAGGCGCCGCCCGACTCTCCCGACATCCAGGGGGCGCTGACCCTTCGCATCCAAGTCTTCGTCCTGCGCGCGCCCGCGCAGTGGATCGAGGTCACGGACGGGGTCCAAGAGGTGGTCCTCGAAATCGGTGATCCGGAGTCCGAGACGATCGCGCGAAAGAGCCTTCCCGCTGGACCCTATCGAGCGGTACGTACGCTCTTTCGCAGGGTCGAAGCGAACATCCGGAGCGGGTTGGAGGTCGATGGCGAGCCCATCGTGGGGCGCATCCCGGTGGACCTCGGGCTCAGCGACCGACTCCAGGTGGAGAGGATTCTGGGTCTGGATGTGGTGGATCGTGATCTTTCCGAGCTCGTCATCGACCTACATGCGGAGCGGTGGCTGAGAAGGCTGGATCGTGACCGACGAACGGTCAGTCAGGAGCACTTCCAGGACGAGCTCAAGTTGCGGCACCACAGGTGAGGGCGAACCGATCGCCGACCGGACGTTGGGTTTCAGCCACCCCCCGCCGACAGATGGTCTCGAATGCGACCCAGGGCCTTTTCGATGTTCTCGACGGACGTCGCATACGAGAACCGCAGAAAGCCGTCGCCCTGCTCGCCGAAGGCATTGCCCGCGAGAGCGGCCACCCCCGCAGTCTCCAGCAGCTGCGTCTCGAGCTCCCTCGAGGACAGGCCCGTGCCCGTGATGCGAGGGAAGACGTAGAAGGCGCCTTCCGGGCGAAGGCACTCGAAGCCGTCGATCGAGTTGAGTCCATCCACGATCGTGTCCCGGCGGCGCTGAAACTCGCGCACCATCTCGCGGATCGGCGCCCGGTCCATGTCCAGCGCGGCGGCCCCGGCGATCTGACAGAACGCCGGTGCACAGGAGGCCGAATTCACCTGGAGCTTGGTGACCTGATCGGCCAGATCGGGCGGCATGACGCCGAACCCGAGCCGCCAGCCGGTCATGGCATAGGTCTTCGACCATCCGTCGAGGACGATCGTGCGTTCCTTCATGCCCGGGAACCGGCTGATGGAGACGTGCTCGCGGTCGTAGAGGATCTCGCTGTACACCTCGTCCGACAGGACCATGACGTCCCGGTTCGCAAGATGGCGGGCGACATGCTCCAAGTCGGCGGCCGGGACCACCCCTCCGGTCGGATTCTGGGGCGAGTTCAGGATAATCAGCTTGGTACGGGCGCTCAGCTTTCCGACGAGCTCGTCCGGATCGAACGTGAACTGACGTTCCATCCTGAGCGGGACGGGAACGGGCGTCGCCCCCGTGAAGCGGATCATCGACTCGTAGATCGGAAATCCCGGGTCCGGATAGATGACCTCGTCTCCCGGCTCCAGCAGCGCGAGCATAGGGAAGAAGATGATCATCTTGGCCCCCGGCGTGATCACGACCTCCTCAGGTCGGGCCTCGATGCCTCGAGTGCGGGAGACGTGCTCGGCAACCTTCGCCCTGACTTCGGGAATGCCCGCGGCGGGCACATAGTGCGTGTAGCCGTCTGCGAGGGCCTGGTTCGCGGCTCGGATGATCGCCGCCGGCGTATCGAAGTCCGGCTCTCCGATCTCGAGATGAACGATGTCACGACCCTGACGCTCGAGCGCCTTAGCGCGTGCGAGGACCTCGAACGCCGTCTCCGTCCCCAGACGACTCATCCGGGTGGCTAGTCTCATTCCTCTCCCCTCCGAACTCGCTCGTTGTGGGCCGCGGAACCTCCGCGCGGGATCGTGAGCGCCTCCCACGTCTCGGACTGCTTACGGGCGAGGAGCACGATCTGGCCCACATGATACGCGGCATGGCCCATCTGCCGCACGGCCGCGGGTCCGACACGAACCGCACGACCTCGAACGAGAACCTCTCGGTCGAGATCGGCGTCCGTCAGGCGATCGAGTTCGTCCAAGGCGGTCTTCCATCCCTCGGACCAGCGCGTCATGAGGCCTTGCCGGGTATCGGCCTCCGTCAGCACGAACTCGGAATCCCGGTCTCGATCGGGCTTCTCGCCGTCGGTAGTGAGGAAGTCGGTCCATCGCGATCGGAGGTTGCCACCGAGGTGCTTGACCAGAATGGCAGCGCTGTTCGAGTCGGGGCCCGGATCGCGAAAGAACGCCTCGTCGTCGAGACGGGCCAAGGCCCGTTCTCCGAGATCCTTGTATCGCCGGAACTCCCTGCCGATGCCTTCGATCGTGGAGTCGATGGGT
>JAHEKL010000194.1:0-2783 GCA_024638345.1 Gammaproteobacteria bacterium
CGTGCTCCGCGTCACCGAGATGCTGCGCGATCACGGCGTCGTCGGCCGCTTCGTCGAGTTCTATGGCCCAGGCCTGTCCTCACTGACTCTTCCGGACCGTGCGACGATCGCGAACATGTCCCCGGAGTACGGAGCCACGATCGGGTTCTTCCCCGTCGACGACGAGGCGCTCCGCTACATGGAGGGGACGGGGCGGAGTCCGGAGCTCGTGGCGCGGGCCGAGGCCGTCTCCCGCGCGCTCGGGCTCTTCCGGACGGACGACACCCCCGACCCGGAGTACACGGCCAGGCTGGAGATGGACCTCGGGAGCGTGGTCCCGTCGGTCGCGGGCCCGCGACGCCCACAGGACCGCATCCCGCTCGCCGAGCTCAGGGACAAGTTCGACTCCGACCTCCCCGGTCTCCTTCCCCACGGGTTCACGCTGCCGGAAGGCCCCCGGCAGGGTGCGGTCGCGGACTGGAACAACGAGGGCGGCGGCTCGGCTCAGTTCTCCGAGGGCGGCCTTGCGGTCGCCGTCGAGGAGCTGCATCCGCGGGTGGCGCAGTGCAATCTGGACGGCGAGGAGGTGAGGATCACCGACGGCAGCATCGTGATTGCCGCGATCACCTCCTGCACCAACACCTCCAACCCCTCCGTGATGGTCGGGGCGGGCATTCTCGCGAAGAACGCGGTCGAGCGCGGCCTCCAGGTGAAGCCCTGGGTGAAGACCTCGATGGCGCCCGGATCCAAGGTGGTCACGGACTACCTCGAGGCATCCGACCTTCTTCAGTACCTGGAGGCCCTCCATTTCGACGTGGTCGGGTATGGATGCACGACGTGCATCGGAAACTCGGGACCACTCGCCGAGCCGATCGCCGAGGCCGTGAAGGAAAAGGGCCTGGTGGTGGCTTCCGTGCTCTCGGGCAACCGCAACTTCGAGGCCCGGATCCACCCCCTGGTGCGTGCGAACTACCTCGCGTCACCGATGCTGGTCGTGGCTTTTGCGCTCACCGGGCGAATCGACATGGATATCCATGAAGAACCCCTGGGAGAGGACCGTGACGGGAACCCCGTCTACCTGAGGGACATCTGGCCTTCGCAGGCGGACATCCGGGAGACGATTCGCAGCTCCCTCAAGCCGGATATGTACCGGAAGCGCTACGGTGAGGTCTTCGAGGGCGACGAGCTCTGGCGAGCCCTTCCGCTTCCCGAGGGAGACCTCTCTCTCTATGAGTGGGAAGAGGAATCCACCTATCTACGCAACCCACCGTTCTTCGAGGGAATGAGCCTGGACGAGCCGGAGTTGCGAAACGTGGAAGGCGCCAGGGTGCTCGCGTTCCTCGGGGATAGCGTGACCACCGACCACATCTCGCCAGCGGGAGCCATTCCAAAGGACGAGCCGGCCGGACGCTATCTCCAAGAGCGTGGGGTGAAGCCTTGGCAGTTCAATACCTTCGGGGCACGGAGGGGCAACCACGAGGTCATGATGCGGGGCACCTTCGGGAACGTGCGCATCAAGAACCTGCTCCTCGAGGGCAAGGAGGGCGGCTACACGAAGCACTTCCCGGATGGGGAGGTCATGCCCATCTACAACGCCTCCATGAAGTACCAGGCCGAGGGCACGCCTCTGGTCGTGCTCGCCGGCGCGGAGTACGGTGCCGGCTCGTCGCGGGACTGGGCGGCCAAGGGCACGAGTCTCCTGGGCGTGCGTGCGGTGATCGCGGTCAGCTACGAGCGGATCCACCGTTCGAACCTGGTCGGCATGGGTGTGCTTCCGCTCCAGTTCCCTGACGGAGAATCACCGCAGTCACTCGGTCTGAACGGCACGGAAGTCTTCGACATCCATGGGATCGAAGCGGGTCTGACCCCCACCTCGACTGTGTCCGTGCTGGCCGAGCGGTCGGATGGACAGCGGATCGAGTTCGATGCCGAGGTCCGGCTCGATTCTATGGTCGACGTGGAGTACTACCGGAACGGCGGGATCCTGCACACCGTGCTGCGGAAGATGGCCAAGGGCGAGATGTAGCGAAGCGAGATGTAGCGTCGCCCGGCGTGGATCAGGGCTCCTCCCAGCCCCATCCGGGAGGCCTGTAGGCCGCGGGCGCGCCCAGGATCTCCTTCAGCACGACCGCCTTTCGAAGCGATTCCCGGCCACCCTGCCGCAGGAGCGCCGTGTACTCGGACGCTTCGGCCGATCCTGGCCGGCCTCTCTCGCCCCGCAGCGAAAAAGCCGCGTTCGCCGCCGCCTGGGCTTGCGCAGGGGTGGTCACCGCCGAACCCGCCGTGCCGGGTCGATAGGGTCCACTGGTGACGGTCACGGGCGCGTGAAACTCGGGTCGTAGCACGAGTGGAGGAGTCGGGCGAGCCTGCACTTCGCTCGGTCTTTCGATCTCCAGAGGCGGCGTCTTCTCATAAGACGGCGCCCTTTCGGGGGCGAGCTCCGGTTGGGGCTGCTGGGTCCGCCACTCCGCAGAAGCCGGTGCCTCCTCGGTCCCGGTGGTCGTCTCCGAGGTCGGAGGAGGCTGCTGACCCGTGAGGACCGCCCAAAGGTCGCCGGGCACCATGGAATCGGCAGTCTGCCGCTCCCTCGTAGCCGTGCCGGTGCGTCCACTCATGCGGGAATCGGATTGCGTCTCTTCCGCCTGACCGACGCCGACTTCGGCCGCCTCTTCGCGTTCCATCTCCTGCATCTACGAGCGCGACTTCCGGCGATACGCCTCCGGGCGGGACCCGGTCGTCTACGCCCACGTCGCATCGCAGCCCGACGCGCCGGGCAAGCTGGCCCTCCAGTATTGGTTCTACTG
>JAHEKL010000194.1:2793-5390 GCA_024638345.1 Gammaproteobacteria bacterium
CCGGCGACGCCCCGTCGCATCGAAGACCGACGCGAGAATCAGGATCCCGAAGAAGATCAGCTGAAACAGCCCCTCATCCATGGATCAGCCTCACGACGACGTCGGCGGGATCTCGGGACGCTCGTTCTCGTCACCACCCGCGATGGCAGAGCGCATGGAGGTGTCGGACTCGATGTTCCGATACCGCATGTAATCCATGATCCCGAGGTTGCCTTCGCGGAAGGCGGCGGCCATGGCTCTCGGAACCTCCGCTTCCGCCTCGACCACCTGGGCCCGCATCTCCTGGACCTTGGCGCGCATCTCCTGCTCGAGGGCAACGGCCATCGCACGCCGCTCCTCCGCGCGAGCCTGCGCCACGCGCTTGTCCGCCTCGGCCTGATCGGTCTGGAGCTCCGC
Source organism: Gammaproteobacteria bacterium (assembly GCA_024638345.1). GTDB lineage: Bacteria > Gemmatimonadota > Gemmatimonadetes > Longimicrobiales > Gaopeijiaceae > JAAXGI01. The sequence goes on from JAHEKL010000194.1 coordinate 3,190, forward strand.
CCCGATGTTCTTCCCGACGTCCACGTCGGCGATGTCGATCGAAAGGATCTCGAACGCGGTGCCGGAGTCCAGGCCCCGCGCGAGCACGGTCTTCGAGATGGAATCCGGGTTCTCGAGCACCGCCTTGTGCGAGTCGGACGAGCCGATCGAGGACACGATTCCCTCCCCCACCCTCGCGAGAATCGTTTCCTCTCCGGCTCCGCCGACCAGCCGGTTGATGTTCGCGCGCACGGTGACCCGGGCCATGGCGATCAGCTGAATCCCGTCTCGGGCCATCGCGGCCACCCGAGGCGTGGTGATCACTTTCGGATTGACCGACACCTGGACCGCCTCGAACACGTCCCGGCCCGCCAGATCGATCGCCGCCGCCTGTTGAAAGCCGAGCTCGATGTTCGCCTTGTCCGCTGAAATCAGCGCCCGCACGACCCGATCCACCATTCCACCCGCCAGGTAGTGCGCCTCGAGGTCCCCCAGGCCCAGATCCAGACCGGCCTTCGTCGCCCAGATCAACGGACGGACCACGGCGGGCGGATTCACCTTTCGGAGCCGCATCCCGATGAGGTAGCCGATTCCGACTCGGGTCCCAGCCGAGATCGCCTCGATCCAAAGGCGCAGGGGAATCGCCCAGAGCACCAGGATGATGAAGGACGCCACGACCACGAAGGCCGCAATCGTGGTCATTCCGAATACCAGATCCTCAGTCATTCGCGCCTATCTCCCGTCCAGAGTTCGCCACTACCCCTGCGTTTCACTGTCTGCGTCGGACTTCGGCTCCGCCTCCGGCTCGGGCTTCTCCGGCCCCGAGACCAGCCGTACGACGTGCCGATACCCCTCCGAGGAGACGATCTTGATTCGGCTCCCGTGCTCCATCCATTCCGACTCCGTGACCACGTCCACCCGCTCCTCACCGAATTGCCCGGTACCGGCCGGGCGGAGATCGGTGAGCGCGACCCCTTCGGCTCCGATCAGGTCGGTCCTCCGCACCGCAGACGTGTAGCCGATCTCCTTGCTGGTCTCCTGTCCGAGGAAGATGCCCAGATTCGTCAGCCGGCGATTCGACGGAATCCGCTTCACCAGGAACCACGAGCTTACCATCATCAGTGTGAGGGCGCCCGTCAGGACACCTCCGGCCCGCGTGAAATCAGGCAACGTGGGAATGCCTCCGAGCATGGACATGAAGACCCCGATCAGGGCCCCGATGGCTCCAATGACCCCCAGGATGCCCATTCCAGGAATGAAGAACACCTCCACGAGGAGCAGCAGGATCCCGAGACCGAACACGATCAGTCCCTCCAGGCCGGCAAGCCCGACGATCAGGTGCGATCCGAAGAAGAGGACGAGCGAGAGCGTACCGGCTACGCCGGCCAACCCGAAGGTCGGCGTTCGGATCTCCACCAGGATTCCGAGGAATCCGAGTGAAAGCAGGAACGGCGAGACCAGTGGATTGGAAAGGAAGCGCACCACGCGCTCGGCCCAGTTCACTTCTTGTTCCACGACCTGCGGCGTGCTGATGCCGATTGCGCTCATCAGCCCGTTCCAGTCTTCGACCGACTCGGCATATCCCAACTCGACAGCCTCTTCCGTCGTGAGAGTGAGGAGCTGGCCCTCCTCGCTCACACCCGGCACCTCGATCTGTTCATCCACCATCGCCTCGGCCACGGCCGGGTCTAGGGATCGGGCTTCGGCCAGCGCTCGCATCGAGCTGCGCATCGCGGAAACGATCTTCTCGGGCGCCCGCTGACCCTCCCCCGTCACCGGGGTCGCGGCGCCGATCACGGAGCCGGGCCGCATGTAGATCTGATTCGCCGCGAGCGAGATGAGCGCCCCGGCCGACAAAGCCCGCCGATTGACATACGCGTAGACGGGCACCTGCGAGTCACTGATCGCGTCGGCCATCCGCTCGGCCGCATCGACCCGTCCGCCGGGCGTATCGATGTCCAAGACGACCGCCTCAGCGCCTGCCTCGGCCGCCTCCAGGATGCTCCGCTCGACGAACGGAGCCAGACCCAACTCGATCACTCCGGTGATCGGCACTCTGAACACCGCGTTCGATCCGGGTCCGCCGGTCGACTGCGCGACCATCGAGCCGCCACCCAGGAGTAGAGCCGTCACAGCCAGGCCGAACGGCCCTCGTAGGCTCCGGTGGTGGGATCTCGATGATCCTGACTTGGAGTCACAACGGGTGCGCCAGATCATGGTCG
>JAHEKL010000014.1:0-7510 GCA_024638345.1 Gammaproteobacteria bacterium
TCCGGTATCCTGTAGCGGACAGCTTCCACACTTCCACATCCCCTACTACTACTGCTGTTTTGAGTACTTATAGAGAGGTAGAAGAGAGTTTCCCCTTGAAAACCGGACAGCCCAACCCCCTCGTGAGGCCCGGATGAAATTCACGATCACCCGTCAGAACCTGCATCAGGGCCTGAGTGCCGTATCGGCCAGCATCCCGTCCAAGACCACACTCCCTGTGCTGTCGAACATCCTCTTCGAGGCGCGGGGAGACGGGATTCGCATGAGTGGGACGGATCTGGACGTAGGTGTGCGTGTGTCCGCGCCCGCGGATGTGACGGAGGACGGCAGTCTGACAGCTCCGGGAAAGAAGCTCCAGGAGATCGCCAAAGAGCTCGCAGACCAGCCGGTCGTGGTGAACACGCGTGGGGACCAGCTGGAGCTGGAGTGTGGGCGCTCGAAGTTCAAGCTGAATGGTCTGCCCTCATCCGATTTCCCATCCTTGCCCGAGGTCGCGTTCGAGGGAGGATGGACGGCTACGGGAAAGGACCTCCTGTCCCTGATCCGTCATACCTCGTTCGCGGTGTCCACCGAGGAGAGTCGACCTGTGCTGAACGGTGTACTTTGGGAGCTTCGGGACGGCGAGATGCGGATGGTGGCGACGAACGGGCATCGGCTGGCGAAGATGACCGTCCCGGCAGGACCGTCCCTCGAAACCACGACACAGCTGATCGTCCCGCCTGCAGCGTTGGGTCACGTACAGCGTCTATTCAACGTCGGTGATACGGTGAAGGTAGCTCGATCCGGCAATCACCTCGGTTTTGCCTCGAATGGGACCGAGGTCTACACGAGGCTGATCGAGGGTACGTATCCGAACTACGAGCAAGTGATTCCCAAGGACAATGACCGGGTGGCGATTCTTCAGAGATCCACGCTGGAGTCGGCGGTGCGCCGCGTGGCTGCGGTCGCATCGGATCAGACGCATCGGATCCGCATGGAGTTCCAGGGAGAGAACCTCGAGTTGAACGTGCTCACACCGGATCTGGGTGAGGCGCACGATGAGTTGGAAGTCAGCTACGATGGGGAGCCTCTAGCGATCGGATTCAATGCGAACTATCTGCTCGAGGTGCTGCGGTACGTGGGAACCGACGAGGTCCGGATGAGCTTCAAGGCCCCCGAGAGGGCGGCCACGGTGGAACCGGTCGTCGGAGATGGGGATGAGGAGATGGACTATCTCTGTCTCGTCATGCCACTCAGGCTGGTGGACTAGAAGCCGTCCACCGCCGGGCTCTACTCGGGTACGGCCTTCCCGGAGGCGTGTATCAACTCGGCGGCGGTGAAGAGCGTGATCAGTGGGTAGCCAGCTCGGGCTACGGCCTCGGAGCCTCCCTCCTCGCGATTGACGAGCGTGAGCACACCGAGGATCCGCGCACGGTGCTCCTCCAGGACCTCGATCGCCTCGAGCGTGCTCGCTCCGGTCGTCAGAGTGTCCTCGACGACGACGGTCGGGGCATCGGTCGGCAAGCCTCCTTCAATCCGGCGGCCGGTTCCATGCTCCTTGGTACTCTTGCGGATCGTGAATGCATCAAGGGGCTCACCGTCGTGCCAGCTGGAATGCGCGATGGCATATGCGATCGGATCGGCTCCGAGCGTCAGTCCACCTACCCAACGAGCCTCGGTGTGCCGCCTACGAATCTCCTCGAGGCCCACACGGCCCACCAGGAACTGGCCTTCGGCAGACATCGTGGTTTGCCGGCAATCGAAGTAAGATGACGAACGGGCTCCGCTGGAGAGGGTAAAGTCCCCGAGGAACAGAGAGCGTTCTACGAGGAGCGAGCGGAGGCGGCCACGTTGGTCCATGCCATAGAACTGCGACCACCGCAGAGCCTCGTCAAGCAGAGGGAGAATCGACTCTGAGGAAGGTCGAACGGATAGGTGGAGGTAGGTTGTACCTCCGGCGCGTACCCAGAGCGGTTCTGGTCGCCGTGGTGGTGGGCGGCTGCGGAGCGGACGGTGTTCTGGATCCGACGGGCCACTTCGGACAGAACGGGCGGATCCAGGTCGAGGTGACATCCCTGCTTCCCGGTGACGCGCAGACGGGGCGACTGGACGAGATTCTCATCTGGGCATCGAATGGTCCCTGGCTCCTCACCGAGCGGGTGAGCTACGAGGGGAACCTGGGTGGTGAGGCGCTCCGAGCCAGCCGGCTGAATCCCGGCGATCTCGCGCGGGAGTATGCGTCTCTCGTGCAGCAGCTGAACCAGACTCAGGGCCTTCGTTTGTTTGGGGGGGCCGTACCCCAGGATCTCGAGCCACAGTGCGGGGGCACCCTTCCCTCGACTCGAGTAGTGTTCATCATCGAGGACGATGTCCGTGGTGAAGTGGCCCGCTGGGCTCGCTGTGCCGAGGGGACGCTCTTCAGCTTCGAGCCGGGAAGCGCGGCGCCGGACGCGGGGGCAGCTCGGGTGATCACCGCCGGACAGCTCACCAGGTTCTTCACGCTCGGGGAGGCATCGGCTTCCAGCTACGGAGGCACGATCCCCTTCGCGGCCCTGGAGCAGGGTGAGGACTCCCCGGCCAGGGAGGAGGTCTCACGCGCTTTCGTGTCATCGGACGGAGAGGTGCCGGACGACTTCATCTTGTTCTGGAGAGAACACGCGGGCCCCGTGGCTTCTCTCCCTCGAGTGGATTGGGCGTCCGAGATGGTCCTGCTGATCGCTGTCGGTCTGCGTCGGGAACGAGGCAACGTCGTGCGAACCCGCCGCGTACTTCCCCTCGGGGCGGCGACCGGGACGCGGGTCGAAGTGCTCGAGCAGGTACCGGGCGACTTCTGCTCGCCCGCCGCGGCCAACATCTATCCATTTCAGCTCGTCCTGGTGCCCACGGAAGATGTCCAGCTGCCGATCGACTTCACCGACCCGCGGGTCGAGCGCGTGCCATGCGGCGCATGAACGCCCCGGGATGGGCTAGAGAGATGCGAGAGCTGGAGCCCCCGGCGGTGCGTGAGGGAGTTGGTTCATGAGTCTTCGGCGCAAGTATATCCTGGTCTTCGTCGGATTCTGTCTCCTCTTGACCCTGGGGGGCGGCTGGCTCGCATGGCGAGCGGCGAGCGGAGCCCTCGAGAGGGAGCTCGATCAGAAGCTGGTCTGGGTAGCGGGGGCGGCAGCGGAGGTCGGGCTGCAGGCGAACCCTCTCCTCGCGCTGCAACCCGGAGACGAGAACAGCTCGCTCTATCAGCCGAATCGTGAGCGGCTCCTTCGCCTCCTGACGTACGTGGACGAGGCGCACATCTTTCGCCGGGACAACACGGTGATCGTCACGACCGACTCCCCGCAGGCTTATCCGATCGGGACGCCGCTGCGGTGGCTGGACGCCTACGCACCGGAGCTCGCGACCGCGTGGACCACGGGGGAAGCGGTTTCTCCCCTATTCGAAGGACAGGACGGTCGGTTCTACAAGTACGGCTTCAAGAGGCTGGAGCAGAGCGACGCGATGCTCACGGTGCTCATGCGGGCCGACTATCTGGCTCCGCTCAGCCAGTTTCGTCGCACCCTGCTGCTCGGCTCCTTCGGAACGGCGATTCTCGCGGCGCTCATCGCCGCCATGTTGGCCACCAACATCGTGCGGCCCCTGGAACGGCTGTCCCGGGGTGCGCTCAAGATTCAGCGGGGTCGATGGAACGACTCAGTCACGGTCGAGCGGGGAGATGAGCTCGGGCGTCTGTCGCGGGCCATGGAACGAATGAGGGTCGGGATCGTCCAGCGCGATGAGCAGTTGCGGTTGATGCTCGCACAGGTGGCGCACGAGATCCGCAACCCGCTCGGAGGCCTGGAGCTCTTCGCGACCGCGGCTCTCGAGGCGGAGGACCCGCAGGAGCGGCTCCGACTCCTCGAACGGGTGCGGCGCGAGGTCGAAGCGCTCAACGACATCATCAACGACTTTCTGACGTTCTCTCGCCCGCTCCACCCCGAGATCGAGCTGCATGACATTCGCCAGCCATTGAGGGAGGCGGCGGACCTCATGGAGCTCCAGCTGACGGAGAACGGCGGGGGGCTCAGCGTCCGTCTTCCCGATGAGCCGTTGATGGCACGGGCCGACCCGGATCACGTCAAGCGGGCGGTGCTCAACCTCCTACAGAACGCGGGCCAGGCCGGTCGGAGGGTCTGGATGGACGCGTGGTGGAGGAACGGGGAAGCCGTGGTCTCGGTCCGTGACGACGGTCCCGGTGTAGCAGATAACCTGAGGGACCGGATCTTCGACGCGTTCGTGACCGACAAGGAGCAGGGCGCGGGACTGGGGCTTGCGATCGTGAAGAGGGTCCTGGAGACGAATGGGGCACGGGTCGTGCTCGTGAATCCTGAGGTGGAACGCGAGGCGGACGAGCCGAGCGACCCGGAAGCGCAGGGAGCCGAGTTCAGAGTGTACTTTCAGGGCTCGGAGGACCTTCCGCTGGAAGGGGCGGCAGCGAATCAGAAATCTGCATGATGGCCTCGGTTTTTTCGACGTTTCGGCCGAGGTGAGGGGGTCGGATGGCGCAGATACTCATCATTGACGACCACGACTCCATGCGGGAGGGACTGGAGCTTCTCCTCCGCAAGCGAGGCCATAAGACGTTCTCCGCCGAGAACGGCGCTCGGGGCATGGAGCTTCTGGCGGAGAACGGCGCCGATCTGGTCATCACCGACCTGAAGATGGCGCACATGGACGGCCTGGAGGTCCTGAAAGCGGTCCGGGAAAACCATCCGGCCGTAGAGGTGCTCGTGATTACGGCCTACGGGACGATCGAGAAGGCCGTGGAAGCCATGAAGCTGGGCGCCGCGGACTTCCTCACCAAGCCGTTCTCATCCGAAGAGTTCGCGGTGAAAGTCGAGCGTCTGATTCAGACGATGCAGGAGAAGGAGCTTCTGAGGCGGGAGAATCGGTCGCTGCGGGTCGAGAACACGGTGCTTCGCGAGGGGCTGGAGAGTGGGGAAGGCCCCCGGTACGGCGAGATGGTCGGCGAATCGGACGTGATGCAGAGCGTCTTTCGATGGATCGACCGGGTCGCCCGAAGCGATAGCACGGTCATGATCTATGGTGAGTCCGGAACAGGGAAGGAGCTCGTGGCGCGGGCCATTCATGCCGGTTCCGCGCGGAGGTCGGGACCCTTCGTGCGTGTGAACTGCGGCGCCCTCTCCGATAGCCTGCTCGACTCCGAGCTCTTCGGGCACGAGAAGGGTGCGTTCACCGGCGCGGAGCGACGTCGTCGGGGACGCTTCGAGCTGGCCGACGGAGGTACGCTCTTTCTGGACGAGGTCGCCACGGTCGCCCCGCAGACGCAGGTGCGACTCCTCCGGGTGCTTCAGGAGCGAGAGCTGGAGCGTGTCGGCGGTGAGGAGACGATCCCGGTGGATGTGCGGATCATTGCTGCGACCAACCAGCCAGTCGACCGCCTGTTGGGTGGTTCGGGGTTTCGGGAGGATCTGTTCTACCGGCTACACGTGGTTCCACTGACTCTTCCTCCGCTCCGGGAAAGGCAGGACGATATCCCGATCCTGGCAAGGCACTTCGTGGAGAAGCTCAGAGAGCGGACCTGCGCCTCGGTGACCTCGATCACCGACCACGCGATGAAGCGGCTCGGCGCGTATGCCTGGCCCGGAAACGTCCGAGAGCTGGAGAACGTGATCGAGCGAGCGCTGGTCATGGCCGATGCACAGGAGTTGGACGTCGCGGATCTCCCGCCCCTGGAAGCTCCGGACCTGCCACCCGGCGTGGCGACGGGTCGTCTGTCACGCTCCGGCATGGATCTGAACCAGATCGTGGAAGGGATGGAGGAGCGTCTGCTGAGGCAGGCTCTGGATCAGGCGAAGGGCGTCAAGGCGGAAGCGGCTCGACTCCTGGGTCTGAAGCCGAGCGCGCTCTACTACAAGCTCGAGAAGTACGGGATCGAGGCATGAGGAGCCGGATCTTCGCTTCGATGAGGCCCTGGCGGGGTCTGGGCTCGATGGTCGCGGCAACCGTGGCCTTGGGGTGCTTCGGCGTTTCGGCGTCCGCCCAGACCTCCACAGTGGACGCAGGGGCCGAGTACGAGGCCGCTCTCCTCGCGTACGACACCCTCCTCGAAGACCGCGAAACCACGTTCTCACGCTACGAGCAGGCGCTCGACCGAGTGGACGCGGCCAGGAGGGCCGCGGACGAGGATGCCCGGGCGCGGGCCCATGCCTCGTTTCAGGTCGTGGCCTTCGATCTGATGGATCTGGAGGTTCAGGTGGAACAGGCGGCTGCGAGGGCGGCCTTGGCGCGATCCGCCTACCTCCGGACCCTCGAGGTCCGCGAAGAGGCGTTGCTGGCCCTGATCAGCGACGATGACGGACGGAGTAACCTGGCTGAGGCAGCCTTGCTCGAGGAATGGCGGCAGATTCGCACCCGGACGCTCGCGGTACAAGCGGATGGGATCCCGGTCGACGCGGCCGAGCTTCGTCCGGTGCCCGAGCTGACGGTGGATCCGCGGGACGGGCCGGTCGAATCGCTGGAGAAGGCGCTCTTCATGGAGGAGCAGGCCTCTTCCTACGACTCTCTGATCGTGGACCTCGATTCACAGGTGCGAGATCTCGAACGCCAGATGCAGCAGAGACAGAGCGTACAGGATCTGCTCAGGGACGTGGGGCGGTTCGGCTCGGACTTCGTGCAGGGGGATCCCCCCGGTCTGGCGCCGGTCCCGGACGCCGTGCCGGAGACGGGCACGACCACCAGCACGGCGGATGGGGTGCCCGATCCAGACGCGGCGCTCGCGCAGCTCCCACTCCCAGAGCAGATCGCGCTTCTTCGTGGAGCGCGGGATCTGGCGATCCAGTACCGTAATCAAGCGCTCGCGATGGCGAGGGTATTCAGAGATCGAGCCGAGGGAATGCGACCGTGAGAGTCCGGGGCTGGACAGGATCGGGACTCACACTCGTAGGCCTTCTCCTCGGATGCGGACCACTCGCGGGCCAGCTCGTCGTCGAGGATCTGGTCGTGACAGGCGGAGCGTCGGCCGAGGGATACCAGGGGAATCTGCCGGCCGTGGGTGTCCCCGTACGAGACTCGACCGAGTTCGCGTCCGCCGCCATCGGCGAGCTGTCGCTATTGACGGACGTGGTCTACCGAACGCAGTCCAACGGCACGCTTCGGCTCGGGTTCGACGGCGGGATCCGGCAGTTCTCCGCCGCCGGTTTCGAGCTTCGCGACTACTCACCACGGGAGTGGGTAGGGACGATCGACGCGACCTACTCCCGGCCGCTAGGTGGTCGCGTGGGCGTGGCAGCCAACGTTCAAGCTCGGGGCCGTCAGATCGACGACCGGCCCCCCATGCCGCTCTTCCTCCAACCTGGATACCGGGCCGGACAGGTCGCGCTTTCGCTCAACCTCCTCGGGCCGAGGGAGGTGATCTACGATCTCCGTCTTTCCGCCGACCGGAGCGACTTCCTCGCACCTGCGTTCGCGCCGCAGATCCGTCTCCTGAACCGAAACGCGTATCGGGCGGAGGCCGGGGCCACGATCTCGGGAGGAGCCT
>JAHEKL010000014.1:7520-21437 GCA_024638345.1 Gammaproteobacteria bacterium
CCTGCTCCGCGTCTTCCTGGCCGGCGAGGGGAGCCAGTATCCGAAACAAGTGACGTTCGACCCCTCCGATCCGGAGCGCCAAGACCTCACCTTGCATGCGGGCGCATCCTGGAGGCATCAGGGAGAGTACATCGTGCAGCTCGGGCTGGAGGGACGGGCGAATCGCTCCAACTCGAACCGGCCCGAGTACGACGCCCTGACCGTAAGCGGTCTGTTTTCCGTCTCCTTGCCGCAGGCGGTCGCCCTCTCCATCTATGGGGCGCTGACCGCCAAGCAGTACTTGCACGATTCGGATTTTGCGAGGCTGCTCCCCGGAGACGAGGCCAATAGCGCATCGCTGGCGTACGTTTCGCTCACCCGCCCGCTCGCGAGCAATTTGGACGGGACATTCCGGGTCGGCTGGACTCGGGCCGAGACCGAGATCGGGAATGCGTACTTCCAGCGGTTCGGTGGGTCGTTCCTGCTCCACTTCAGACCGGGGTCCTGAGGGGCTCCGGTCACCGTCAGCGAGCCGGTCTACTCAGCTTTCCCGCACCAGAAGGGCCCAGGCCACGAAGCGCCCGTGGTGGGAGAGGGAAAGGTCCAGATCCTCCACCTCACTTCCGTCGAACCAGATTCGGGGCGCTGCCCGGCCCGGTCGTTCACCGGGGGTACGGATCTCCACGCGGCCCTCTCCCAAGGCCGGCGGGGGCGCAAGCCCGAGAGTCGGGAGATGGGATCGAATCCGCGCACGAGCCAGGAGGCGGGCGCGCGCCGAGCGCAGCGAGTAGATCCCAGCCCACTCCTCGGCAGTGAACCGACTCCGGAGATCGTCGAGTGACAGTTCCGTGTCTTCGTCCATCTCCTCGATTCCGATCTCGAGCCGGTCCCGCCGGGGGCGCTCGACGCTTCCGTTCCATGCGATGAGATGCACATAGCTTCGGTTGGAACTGCCGTCCACCGTGACCGGCGTGTCGTCCTGTCGATGCCGGACGGTCCCCTGGATCCGAAGAAACGGACTCCCCTCCAGGGCGGCGGTCCGGAGGCGGCACCGATAGACCTTGGGAATGAACGGCTCGCCCGCTCCCAGCTTGCAGAACACCTTGAAGGCGGCCTCCTTGGCCGCCCAAAGCGCCCAGAGCCCGATCGTCCATGCGGCTTCGTCTGGGGTCGTGTCGAGCCAGGCCCGTTCTTCCGGCGTCAGGATTCGGTCGAGTAGCGGGTCCGTCCTGGCGCGCTTCTCGCACCGGGGATGGAGCAGGTCCATCACGTCGTTCCCGATGCGGTTCCTAGGGTTCGGAGCATGCTCCTCGTGCATTGGTCGCATTCGGCTACGCTTAGTCCCCACTGAGTGCCTTCCGAGGCCAGTCCGGAATGCGGATGGGGCGGCCCATCTCACCGATCCAGACCGCAGTCACACGAGCCCGAACGGCCGGATCCTCGTCCGTCCCGTCGGCGAGCCGGTGGATCTTCTGACCGATGATCATCGATGTATTGCGGAAGCGCTCGACCTGAGTGCGAATCTTGAGCACCTGACCCTGGAAGCAGGGCTTCAGGTAATCGACCTCGATACGCACGACGTGGATCGCCCAGCCGCTCTCGGCAAGAGCGGAGGGCGGGAATCCGCCTTCCTCGAGCGCGTCGAAGCGCGCCAGTTCCAGGTAATTGAGGTAGACGGCATGGTTCACGTGACCGAAGGCATCCAACTCGTAGCTCCGTACCGTCACGTCTCGCTCGAACACTCTCATCGGAAACACCCAGGTAACGGCGCGCTGCCCTCGACGGGCCACTCTGCCTTCGTCCGCCGACAGTCGCCCCGGATCCATCCGTCTGGAACGCATGCGGAGCCTGGACCGGAGTGGGGCTATATACTACCCAGGAGCCGTGAAGAGTTCAGCCCCAGCGTCCAGGGTCCGCCTCGAGCACAGTGTCACTACGATCCTGCTTCTTCCGGCGGACGGCGCTTCCGCGGTCCGTGAGGCCATGACGAACCGTGGCTCCAGCTCTGCGAAGCACTCGATCGCGCACAGGGGCGCTTCCGCGTACGCCCCCGAGCACACGCTCGAGGCCTACGAGCTCGCGATCGAGCAGGGAGCGGATTTCATCGAGCCCGATCTCCAGATTACCAGAGACGGCGTTCTGGTCTGTCTGCACGATCTTACCTTGGAGCGCACGACGAACGTGGCGGAGGTCTTCAGGGACCGATATCGCGAAGAGGACGTCCGGGGGCGGCAGCTCCGACGCTGGTACGTATCCGACTTCGACCTGGTCGAGCTCCACCGGCTGGATGCGGGATCCTGGTTCGACAACCGCTTCGCGGGGGCCCGGGTGCCGACGCTGGAAGAGACGATCGAGATCGCTAGAGGCCGGGCGGGGATCTACCCGGAGACGAAGGCGCCCGAGGTCTACGGGCATCTGGGTTTCGCAATGGAGCGTCTGCTCATCGAGGTCCTCGAGCGATACGCGCTCGCTCGGGTCGACAATCATGCGCGCACACCCGTGGTGATCCAATCCTTCAGTGCGGAAAGCCTTCAGATTCTGCGCAGCGAGCTGGAGTCCGAGTTGCCGCTCGTCTACCTCGTCTCAGAGGCCGACGAATCGCTCTCCGCAAAGGGTCTCGCCAAGGTGGCGACATTCGCGACCGGCCTGGGTCCGGACAAGCGGCTGCTCCTCGAAGATCCGGATCTGGCGGAACGCGCACACGAAGCTGGGTTGAGCGTTGTTCCCTGGACGTTCCGCTCGGACGACCCCGGCGCATTCGCGGACGTCCGAGAGGAGATGGCGTACTTCCTCTACGACATGGGTGTCGACGCGCTCTTCACGAACAACCCGGACCTCTTTCCGCGCTAGCGCCATCTTTTGACCGCACGGTCGGCTGCAGTACCGTTGGCCGTTTTCAATAACGATCGACCCTACGGGAGAAGCTCATGGCCGTCGTGAGAGGCGAGCTGCGCAGCGGTACACAGGTCACCCTCCGCGCCCGGGACTTTACCTGGTCCGGCGACGAGCCGGTCGCTGCCGGCGGCTCAGACACCGGGCCGACCCCGTACGAGCTCTTGCTCGGGAGCCTCGCCTCGTGTATAGCCGTGACCCTGCGTTTCTACGCGGATCACAAGGGAATTGCGCTGAACGGGGTCGACGTGCGGCTGGAATTCGACCGCGTCCATGCGGAGGACTGCCGGGGCTGCGAGGAGCGAGCCGACGGGCTCATCGAGCGGATTCGCTCGCACGTGACGATCCACGGATCGTTCGACGAGGCGCAGCGCGAACGATTGGGTCAGGTGGCGCAACGCTGCCCGGTCCACAAGACGTTGGCGGCCGGCGTCACCCTCGTCGACGCGGTCGAGTTCGTCTAAACCTCCCGTGCCCGATTCCACCACCACTCCGGCCGAGATCGGCCCGACCCCGGACGGCGCCTCTCTCAGGATCGCTTGGGGCGACGGGCACGAATCGATCTATCGACCCTTCGATCTCCGGATGGCGTGTCCGTGTGCCGCCTGTGTGGACGAAATGACCGGTCGGCGGCTCCTCACCGAGGAGCTCGTCGACGAGACGGTCTACCCGACCCGGATCGAGTACGTGGGGAGATACGCCCTGCAATTCTTCTGGAGTGACGGTCACAGCACCGGGATCTACCCGTACGACTATCTCAGGCGACGATGCGGATGTCTGTCGTGCGGGGATGAGGTCCCAGAGGGCTGAGCCACCGCAAGGACGGCGTCCAGCTCGACATCGGTCACGCTTTCCCTGACGGGCTCGGGACGCTCATCGTGCAGTCGTCGTCAGCCCGGGTAACTGATTCGGTAGATCACCCCAGCCACGTCATCGGAGACGAGGACCGCTCCATCTGGCATGACGAGCACATCGACCGGCCGGCCCCAGGCCGTGTTGTCCGACCCGAGCCAGCCCTCGGCGAAGGGCTCGTACGCTACCGCCTCGTTTCCTTCCAGCTTCACCACGGTCAACCGATGTCCGGTGTGGCCGGCCTCCGGGCTCCGGTTCCACGAGCCGTGCTCCGCGATGATGATCTGATTCCGATACTCCGCGGGGAACATCGTCCCCGTGTAGAACCGAAAGCCGAGCGCCGCGACGTGGGGCCCGAGGTTCCGCGCCGGTAGTGTGTAGTCGTCGCAGGACCTGCCCTCGCCGAAGTCCGGATCGGGTTCTCCTGCATGGCAGTAGGGATACCCGAAGTGCATGCCCGCCCGCGGTGCGCGGTTCAGCGTATCCGGGGGACGATTGTCGCCCCAGCCGTCGCGACCGTTGCTCGTGAACCAGAGCTCGTTCGTCTGGGGATGCCAATCGAAGCCCACGGAGTTCCGAATTCCGCTCGCGAACACCTCCAGGTCGCTGCCGTCCGCGTTCATCCGCATGATCGAAGCGTACCGAGGCTCGTCCTCGCTCCGGTCGCACACGTTGCAGGGCGCCCCGACCGGCACGTAGAGCTTACCGTCCGGACCGAAGGCGATGAACTTCCAACCGTGCAGCCAGTCGGTTGGGAACACGTCGCTCACGACCACGGGCTCGGGCGGATCGTTCAGCCGCGATTCGATGTCGTCGTACCGCAAGATCCGGCTGATCTCCGCCACGTAAAGGTCCCCGTCGTGGAAGGCCACTCCGTTCGGAACGTTCAGGCCCTGGGCGAGAACGATGACCTCGTCGGCGCGCTGGTCCCCGTCGCGATCCTGGATCGCGTAGAGCACGCCGCCGCCGGGCTCACCTTGTGCGATCCGTTGCGGGTTCATGCGGGTCCCCACGAACAGGGTACCGTTCGGGGAGAGGGTCATCGACCGCGGATTCACGAGCCCTTCCGCGTAGATCTCGATGTCGAATCCTTGCGGTAAGCTGATCCGGTCCAGGGGAACCGCTTGCTGGGCCAGGACCGGGACACCACCCGAGGCGAGGGCGAATGCGATCGACAGGGCTGCTGTGATGCTCTTCAACATCGGGATTCTCGCGGCAAAGGTGATCGGATGGGCAAAATGTCAGAGCTTGGAGCCCGCTGCAAGAAAGCGCGGAGGCGGAAGCGCCCTTGCGGGTGGCCATGGCTCCGACACCGCCTGCCACAGTATCCTGATCGCATACCCGGAACGGAAGTCGAAGCCCATTCGGAGGCCGATCATGAGAAGGATTCCCGCTGTCCCGCGTTCGTCGGCTTCGTGGCCAGCTCGTCTGCGGCTCTCGTTACCGACGGCGATCGTCCTCGTCGTGCAGACGACCCTCTTCGTCCCCTCCTCGCTGGCGGGCCAGACGGGCGACCTGGACGGCATCATCGACCTGCATGCGCACGCTGCTCCCGACAGCCGAGGTCCACGCTCGGTGAACGCCTTCGAGGCCGCTCGGTTGGCTCAGCGTCACGGCATGAGGGCGATGCTCCTCAAGAACCACTACACGGAGACCGCCTCTCAGGCCTATCTCGTGTCGCAGCTGGTGCCGGGGATCGAACTATACGGGGGGATCGTCCTCAATCGGTCGGTCGGCGGGATCAACCCCGCCGCGGTGGCGAACATGGCGGCGATCACCGGGAATCTGGGTCGGATGGTGTGGCTCCCGACGTTCGACTCGGAGAACAACGCCCCCGGTTCAGAGAACGTCCCGGTCACGCGGGAGGGTGTTGTCCTGCCCGAGGTCCGGCGTGTCTTCGAGGTCATGCAAGAAAACGATCTGGCGCTCGCGACCGGTCACATCCGGCCGGAAGAGTCCCTCCTCGTGATCCGCGAAGCGCGTGCGGCGGGCATCGATCGGATCATCGTGACCCATCCCAGCTCGGCGCTGGTAGGCATGTCCGCGGACATGCAGCGGGAGGCGGCAAGCATGGGGGCGCTTCTGGAATACACGCTGAACGCGGTGCAGTCGGCGGGTGGATTCGACGACCTTGTCACCCACATACGCGAGGTGGGTCCGGAGAACGTAGTGATCACGACGGATCTGGGGCAGGTCGGCAATCCGGTTCATGCCGACGGAATGCGCGCGATCCTGCCTCGGCTCGCGGCCGCTGGGTTCAGCCGTTCCGAGATCGATACGATGACGAAGCGAAACCCGGCCCGGGTTTTGGGTCTGAGTCCGTAGACGACCGACCTAGTTGAAACCGACGCCCTCGGCCTGGCGCATCCGGAGCAGGACATCCTGCGTGAGATCCAGGGTCGGGTCGGCTGAGAGGATGCTCTGGCTCGCCGCATCGAAGATGAAGTCGTAGCCTCGCTCTTCCCGGATCGCCTCGATGGCGGTCGTCATCCGCTCGAGAATCGGATTGATCAGCGCGGCCCTTCCCTCTTCGGCCTCCTGCTGGATCTGCTCGGCGCGCTGCTGGTAACGTTGTTGGATTTCGCGGATTTCGCTCTCCCGTGCCTGGCGTGCGGCGGGCAGCAGGGTGCTCTGCTGCTGTTGATAGGCCGTGATGAGGCTGTCGATCTCGAGGCTCATCCGGTCGATCTCCGCGCTGAACTCCTGAGCCTGTCGATCCAGCTCCTGCTGGGCTTCCTCCACCCCCGGGGCCTCCTGCAATACCGCTCCCGAGTCGACGTAGCCGATGGTGAGGGCGTCCTGCGCCTGAAGCTGAATGGCCGATCCCGCCAGGAGGACGCCGGTGGCGAGCGCCGAGATGAATGTGCGCATGGGTCGATCCGCTTCCGCTCTGGAGTGCCGTTTCGGGCTCGCGGCCGCTGCCGACCCGAGCGCTGGCGCAAGGGCTCGTCGTGAGAGCGACTTACGCGCCGAAGTCTGGTATACATGGGGACTTCCGGAATGGATCCGGCTCTACTCGTTTCGCAGAACACTGGAGGGGCGTTGGGGCGGCACCCTAGGCGGGAGCGATCAGCTCCGCCAGGCTCTCTCCGACGGCGCGGGTCACCCGCCGCCGCGCCCGGGCCTCCCCATCCAGAAGCCCCTGATTGACCTCGACCTCGATGCCGAGGTACTGGGCGGGTCCGAAGCGCCGACGGAGCGTAGTGGTGAGCCCGTCGTTGGCTCCCCGGTACGGGAAGTTCCGACGAATTCGAAGACCCGTATCCGTCCGACGAAGAACCTCTTTCCACTCGGCGCAGAATCGCCGCTCCGCACCTCGCTTCGGATCGTAGAGTAGCCCCACGTCCACATTGCGTGTCTCTCCGCGCAGTCGAGGCGTGAAGGTGTGGACGGAGAGGTGAAGCACGAATCGGCCCTGCCTGAGGCTCTCGCGCACGGCGGTCTCCACGCGGTCTCGGTAGGGATGGTAGTACCGGTCGAGAAGCCGTTGGCGCTCGTCGCGCTCCAATCCGACCGAGAACTCCGAGAAGAGCTGACCGTGACCGGGCGAGCGGTTGGGCTCGACCAGGAGTCGGGTCACGCTGCTGTGGATCAGGGGCACGTTCAACCGTCGCGCCAGCGCCTGTGCCAGGGCGAGCGAGCCGATGTCGTAGCCTCGATGGCTGTCGAGCGCGGCTCGCGCGGATCGGCCCCGAAAGAGAGCCGCGTAGCGCGCGGGCACACGGTTTCCGCCGTGCTCGCAGGTCAGGACCACCCGGGTGATCTTCACGCGCCGCGAAACAGCTGCCCGGACCGGAGCGAGTCGGCGAGCCGGTCGTAGACCTCGAAAAGCTCGTCACGGGACGGCGCGTCCCCCGCCGCATGCGCGATCCGTCGAGCCAGACAGCCCTGCTCGAGGAAGAGCGACAACGTGGGCTCCCACTCGTCGTAGAGCGGGTTCGGGGTGAGAAGCGTCTCGATCAGGTACTGCCAAACGTCCCGCAACCGAGCACGCCCCCGCTCCGGGTACCCCCAGGCATCCAGGAACCGGCGGTTCTCGACGATCGTTCCGTCCGCGTCGCGTATCGAATCCAGAAAGATGGCCGCGAGCTCCCGCTCGTCCCACTTCTGCTGCTGCCGCGTGCTCGACCAGGCCTCCTCGACCAGCGCGCGGACGACCTCCACGATCGCTGCGGTGACGGCCAGGTCGGCCTCCGGGCACTCCTGGACGTCGATCACGCGGATCTCGATCGTCATCCGATCGAAACGAGCGATGCATCCCCGCGCGTTCACCCACTCGTGGTGCAACACCCCGTCGGGATCGAGCGGGGCGAGGTCCTCGTAGATAGCGCCGAGCAGCCCTTCCTCGTACTCGGCGCGGGTGAACACGGGCTCCGGGATCACCAAACCCATCACCGAGGGCACTCGCTTCGCGTTGCTGCGATAGACCTCCATTCGTGAGTCGAGAAAGCCACTCGCCTTCGCGTCCACGAACGGTGAGCTCGCCGCGAGTCCCGGAATAAGGGGCAGCACGAGACGCATAGCGGCGTGAAGCCGCCCGAACTCTTCGTCGTTGGCGAAAGGCAGATTGACGTGGGTGGACTGCAGGTTGGCCCACCCATGCCCCCGGCAGTCGAAGATTCGGTCGAAGGTCCGATAGATCGTGTTGTTCTCGTGCGGCCAAAGCCGCAGCTCGACCTCCGGATCCATCCACGGGTGCATTCCGGTGGGGAGGAGGCGAGCCTCCATTGGCGACAGGAGGTCGTGCACCTCGGAGAGCTGGTGCTGGAAGGTGTCCCCCAGGCCCGCGAGGGACACCGCCGGGCCCCCTGTCTTCAGCTCGATCACATGGAGAGCGAGCTCGTTCGACCAGGCCAGGGGCCCCCGTTCGACCTCCATCTCGTAGCCGCCCCCCACCTGCTTCAACAGCTCGTCCGCGACGGCGCGCACGGAAAGGGTGCCGTCGTCCACGATCATGTACTCGACCTCCACTCCGTACCCCTCGAACAAGTGGAGTGGGTCGGGCGGATCCATGTCGGTAGAGCGCATCGGGGCGCCAGCTAGGGGGCCGGGGCCGGAGTGCTCGGCCCGCCCCTCTGCTCGAGACGATCGTAGAAGCTGCGCATGATCCGATCGTACAGATCGTCCTTCAGCACCGCGTCTTCGTAGTCCGCCTCGATGCTCGGGTTGTCGTTGATCTCCATCACGAGCATGCGTCCGTTTGCCTGCTTGATGTCCACTCCGTACAGGCCGCGGCCGATGAGGCTCGCCGCGCGCACGCCGAGCTCGACCACCTCCGAAGGTGCTTCCTCGAGGGGGAGGGTCTCGACCTTCCCGTAGCTCCGGCGCTTCTCGTCGTGGAATTTCTGGATGCGCCAATCGCCGCGAGCCATGTGGTACTTGCACGCGTAGAGCGCCTGTCCGTCGAGCACACCGATGCGCCAGTCGTAGTCGGACGGTACGAACTCCTGCGCGACCACGAGCTCGGAGGTCCGAAAAAGCGTCTCCAGGTGACGGTCCAGCTCGGCCTGGTCGCGCGCCTTCTCGACACCGGCCGAGAAGGAGCTGTCGGGTCGCTTCAGAACACACGGGAATCCGAGCCGCGCGGCGACCTCAGCGGTATTGTCCTTGTGGACGATCACCGTCTTCGGGCAGGCGATTCCGTTTCGCTCGAAGAGTTCGGCCTGATAGACCTTGTTCGTGCAGCGGACGATCGATTCCGGGTCGTCCATGACGATGAGCCCCTCGGCTGCGGCCCTGCTCGCGAACCGGTACGTGTGATGGTCCACATAGGTGGTCTCACGGATGAAGAGCGCGTCGAACTCGGCGATCCGCCCGTAATCCTGCTTGCCGATGATCCAGGTCCGCATCCCGAGCTTCCGGGCCGCGCGCACGAATCGTCGGATCGCGCGCGCATCGGACGGGGCGTCCACCTCGTCCGGATTCACCAGGATCGCCAGCTCGTAGCGGGCTTGCTCGGGATCCGACACACGTGGCCGGGCGAAGAAACGACGGGCCTGCTCGATGACGAACTCCCGATGAGAGTCCGGGATATCACTGGTGGCGATCGGCCGCAGGTTCTGAAGTCGCCACTGGTCGGCCTTCACGAAATCCGCTCGCAGGAACGGTGCCGGGAAGTGGCCGAAGAGCGACTGACAGAGACGGTCGTAGCGCTTCGCGAGGTTTCGACCGAAGTAGATGCTGATCGAAAAGGTGCTCGCCTTGATGGGCGCCAGGATTCGCTGGAGCTGTTCTTCCAGGTCCTCGGAGACGATGCGCACCAGGGCCGACTGTCTGAGGTCCTGGATGGTCGTCACAGACGGCAGCGGCTTGTGCCCCCGGGCGGCTGCCAGCAGCGAGACGTAGTAGCCCACCGACTGGTAGCTGTAGGATCTGCACAGATTGAAGACTTTCGCCCTCTTGAGACCCGTGAACCGCGTGTCGGTCAGGTAGTCACGTGCCGAAACGACCTCCGTGTCCGGCAGATCGAGGGGCCAGTTCTTCGGGTTTTCGACGACGATCAATACGGCCATTCGGCGTGCGCGCTATCCTGGGTCTTCGAGGTGCTTCGGAGCGATAACGACCAGGTTCGCGTCGTAGGTGACGATCCCGAGAAGGATCGAGGCAATGAGGTGGTCCATTTTTACCCGGTAGTTCTGTCTTCCGAACCGGGGGTTATCCGCGAGCGGGTCGACCACAACGACCTCCTCCGTCACTGGATCATAGCCGGAGAGCACCACGAAATGCCCAACAGGATGGCCTCGTAGATCGTCCTCTTCCATCTCGAACTCCCGAGCGCTCTTGTATAGGTAGGTCGCGCTCAGGCCCGTTAGGACTGGAATCCCGCGATCGAGGAACCGAAGGATCAGGCCCTCCGTGAGATCCTCGATCAAGATCTTCCCTCCGAGCTCGAGGAACTCGAGGAACCGATCGGTCGCGTGCCCCAGCTTCCGGTCCGGCTTGAGCCGCTTCTGCTCCCGCAGCCGCTCCGCGAGGTCGGCGCCTCGGGCGAACCAGGTAGGATCGAACAGTTGCAGGTTGTATGTGTAGATTCGCGCCCCGAAGCCTCTGCGAAGGGCGTGGGTGGCGAGCGACACACCGAGTGTGCCACCCGCCGGGAGCGCGACTACCTCTGCGATGACCTGGTCGATGGGCAGCTCTTGGTCCCAGTACCGGTAGACCGCGTGCAGACATGTCGGTCCGCACGTGGAGTCGTCGGGCTGGGGGAGCACCTCGAGCTCGAGCTCTTTGGCCATCGCTACCGGATTCAAGCAGAGCGGGGAAGAATGGGGACTCGATCGTCGATCCGGGCTCGCACCCCGTTTTCTGGGCGCCGCCTCCAGAAGCGACAACGAAGAAGCTCGCGCCTTCCGGCGCAAGTAGGAAGCGGCCTCAAGGCCAAGGGGTCATGAGTATTACTAGAACCACGATTCGTGTTCTAGTCCCGCCGCGTGTTCTCAGGGCTGCGCGGCCGCCAGATCGAGGAGGGCGCCCGCGACCCGGCGCACCCGTTCTTCGTCTCCTTCCTGCATACCGACCTCGATCTGACGAGCGTCGGCCCATAGCTGGGTCGCGAGCTCGGCCAGCGCCCGCCGCTTCTCGGGCCCGTCGGGCATGGCCTCTGCTGCGTCGAGGGCGTCGGCCACAGGCTCGATACGCTCCGGAGCCAGCCCGTCCGCCCGAATGACCTGGTCCAGGTGGGCCCGGACCACAACCAAGTCTGCGGGCCAGACGATCCGAGGCTGCTCTTGCGCGTTGAAGGTCTCGTACGCTACCAGATTCGCCGCGTCGATCTCGTTCTGCGTGAGGTGTTCGCTAGGGGTCAACCGAAAGACGTCCAGCCCGCGGCCGATCTCGGAGCCGTAGATGTACCCGTTGTACCAGTACGTCGACCAATAGCCGGCGAGATGCAGCTCGCTGTCGTGGATCGGACCGCGGTCGAAGTATGCGATCTCGTACGGATTGTCGGCATCCGTGAAGTCGAAGACCGACAGGCCGCCCTGATACCAGGCCTGCACCTTGATGTCCCGGCCCGGCACGGGGATCAACGAACCGTTGTGGGCCACACAGTTCTCTAGCTCGGTCTGTGCGGCGGGCAGCTTGTAGTAGCTCCCGAAGCTGAGCTCGGCTCCGACCAGGTTGAAGACGGCGTTCGCGCCCCAGGTCGAAGGATCGTCCGCGAGGCAGCGAGGCGCAGTCCCGCCGCCCCACTCGTCCGTGAAGATCACTTTCGTGCCGTCGTTGTTGAACGTGGCCGAATGCCAGTAGGCGAAGTTCGGATCCGTGACCTCCGCGATGCGCACCGGGTTGGCCGGATCGCGAATGTCGAAAAGGACGCCGTTCCCCTGGCACGCGCCGGCCGCGAGCCCTCGCTCCGGATACGCGGTGATGTCGTGACAGGACGTTGTCTGGCTCGACTCCTGGGTACCCGGGCCGTGGTCCCCGCCTTCCCATAGACCCGCGATATTGCCGGTCTCCGGGTTCGCGAACACCCTGGGCTCGCTGATGATTCGGGCGTCTTGCGGGGCATCGAGGGGAACCTGGACGACGGAGATGCGCCAGAACGCGGTATCCGGATCCTCCGGCGTCCCCACGCATCCCTCGAGCTCGTCCCCGGAGCGCACTCCGCTCGTGCCGGAGATGTAGACATACACGTTGTCGTCGTCGTCCGGGTCCCTCACGATCGTGTGGGTGTGGGAGCCTCGGCAGGTCTGCACCGCGGCGACCTGGACGGGGTTCTGGACGTCACTCACGTCGAAGATGCGAAGGCCCCGAAACCGATCGGCATCCACTTCGGCCAGGGCACGCTCGGGGGAAAGGATACCGCAGTCGATCCGACTGCGGTTCTCCTGCACTGACATGAAGAGCAGGTCCCCGTAGACCGAGAGGTCTCCCTGTCCGCCCGGGCACACGACCGAGACGACGAGCTCCGGATTCTCGGGGTCGGCCACGTTGTACGCATTGAAGCCGTTGTAGCTGCCCACGAAGGCGTAATCGCCCGTGAACGCCATGTCGGTGTTGGAGAACTCCATGTCGCCGGGGTTGTTGGGGTTGAAGAATCCGGGTGGCCGGTCGCGGTGACTGACGAGTGAGATGTTGCTCGCGGCCTCCTCCGCATCCTGCCAGCCGGCGTCGAGGCCGATGCGTGGGTCGGGCTGCTGCGCGCCTGCGAGCCCCGGAGCCGCACACAGCCCGACTGAAAACAGGAGCGCGCTCAAGGTGCTCGCTCGGCCCAGGTGACTCCTGGTCGGCATCGGCCTATCACCTCTCATCGTGGGGGTTCCCGGATACCGTTCGACTCCAAACGCTTCAGCGGATGTTAGGACGGCGTGAGACTAACCACTACCACTCGAGGCGGCCAATTGGGTCCGCTGGTTCCTCGACTGCGAGCGGCAGAGCCCACTAGGTGTCGGGCAAGCGGGCGGACTCATGAAGCTTAACGGACAGTCGGACAAGCGATTACAACAGCCCCTCGGAAGGACACGGCGCGGAACTCGCGTTTGCCTACGAGCCTGATCCGATGGATTCGCCAGTCCGGCGCTTGGAGAAGAGCCACACGGCGCTCAGACCGACTCCGGAGACACCGACGATGGCCGGCCCGGTCGGGAGATCCATCTGCACGGAGACCACGAAGCCCAGAGCCGCTGCAGCGACTCCGGTGCCAGACGACCAAGCCAGCACACCCAAGAGGCTCCTTCCAAGCAGGATCCCCGTGACCGGTGGCAGAACCAGGAAGCTGAAGACCAACAGGACTCCCGCCGCTTGGATGGACACGGCAATCATCAGCCCCAGGGTAGCATACAGAAGGATACTCCACCGTGTCGTCCGGTAGCCCAGCGTAGCGGCCATTTCTCGATCGAAGGAGACGAAGACGAACTCCTTGTGGAGAAGCAGGTGAACGGCAACAACGATCAATATGACGCTCGAAAGCAGGCGGATCTCGCCCCCGGCAATTCCGAGTATGTTCCCCCTCAGGAGCAGCGCCTGCGCGTCGGCACCTGCCGTCTGGGCGACCAGGAGGACGGCGACGGCTCCAGCCAACACAAAGGCGATTCCCAGCCGCGCATCGCCCGGTACCCTCTCTTTCCCACCCTCGAAAGCAAAGAAGAGCACCCCGGCAAACGTGGCCAGTAACGAGAGGACCAGCTCACTTCGATCCAGGCCACCGCCAAGGCCGATGCCCAGTGCTGCCAGGAATCCGGCCAGCGCTACGCC
>JAHEKL010000195.1 GCA_024638345.1 Gammaproteobacteria bacterium
CGGCGAACTCCGCTGCCGTAGCCCGAGAAGAGCCCGAAGGCGCCGGTTCTCCTCCTCGAGAGTGCTGCGCGAGTGCAGGGCTGCTTGGGCGGAGTCCAGCTGCGCCTGAAGGTCACCCAGACTCTGAGAGAGCACGCCTGCCTGATGGAGCGACTCCTGAATCCAGAGAAAGGGCGCGAGGACCGAGCTGCGGACGACGGCGGAGACTCTCTCCTGCGCCGCGGTGGGTAGGACCAGCAGCGAGGCGGAGAGCAGGACGAAGGTCAGTGGGACGATCAGACCCCGCCGAGCTCTCGATTCATCCCTGTCCAGCTCGAATGAGGGCATGGCCCCCTGATGATCAGCTGCAGGCTATGGTGACGGTCGGCGTGTCACCCGACGCCGGCCTTCGTAGCAAGAACGTAACCGATGCGAGGGTCTAGGTGGAGAGCACGTTGCGATACTTGTGGACGTCGTCGAGGATTCGGCCCGCGCCGCGCACGACGCAGGTGAGTGGCTCCTCGTCCACGTGAATGGGCAAGTGGGTCTCCGTGGTCAACAGCCGATCCAGTCCGCGGATCATGGAGCCACCTCCCGTCATGACGATGCCACGATCTACGATATCGGAGGAGAGCTCGGGGGGTGTGATCTCGAGGGCGCGACGCACCGCCTCGACGATCGCCTGGATCGGCTCCTGGGTGCACTCCCGCACTTCGTCCGAATGAACGGTCACGGTCTTCGGAATCCCGCTGACCAGGTCGCGTCCCTTCACCTCCATCGTCCGATCTTCGCCATTGTCGAATGCGGAGCCGATCTGGATCTTCACCGCCTCCGCCGTCGGCTCACCGATGAGCAGGTTGTAGTTCTTCCGCAAGAAGGTCACGATGGAGGCGTCGAGCTCGTCTCCCCCGACTCGTATGGATGTGTTGGAGACGATCCCGGACAACGCGATGACCGCGATCTCGGTCGTTCCCCCGCCGATGTCGATCACCATGTTGCCGGTCGGGGTCTCGATCGGGAGACCTACCCCGATCGCGGCGGCGGTCGGTTCGGCCACCATGTAGACTGCCTTGGCTCCGGCTGCGATCGCGGAAGATCGCACCGCCCTGCGCTCCAGCTCCGTGATACCCGACGGCACACCGACAACGACCCTCGGCTTGATTCGGAAGATCCGCTTGGATGTGACCTGCTTGAGGAAGTGACGGAGCATCATCTCCGTCACGTCCACGTCGGCGATGACCCCGTCCTTCAATGGGCGCACCGCCTCGATGTTCTCCGGGGTCCGGCCCAGCATTCGCTTTGCTTCGAGACCGATACCCAGGATTCTCTTGGAGCCTCGCTCGACCGCCACGACGGAGGGCTCGTTCAGGACGATACCCTCGCCCTTCACGTAGACGAGGGTATTCGCCGTTCCGAGGTCGACTGCAATGTCATTCACGGGAACGAGAGAGCCGGAGCGGAACCACTTCGAGAACGGAGCCAAGGATTCGAGCCGATCGAGGGCGGTCGATGAGTAGACCTACGGTTATCGAGAAACCTTGGCGGACCGCTGCGCCGAAGCGTGTTCGATTGTATAAACGAGGCCTAGGTAGGGCAAGACTCCTGCAGCCTTCGAACCCCCTACGGCCTGTTTCGCGAGCCGAGTCACCCGCGCCCCGTCGAGCCGAACCCCCCCTCCCCCCTTTCACTGTCCGACACTTCGGTCGCCTCGAGCACCTCCGGCGCCTCGAATCGTGCAAACACGAGCTGCGCGATCCGCTCTCCCCTCGCGATCGATACAGGGGCGGAGCCCTGATTGTGCATGATGACCTTCAGCTCTCCCCGGTAATCGGGATCGATCGTCCCGGGGGAATTCGGAAGCGTGATTCCGTGCCGCAGAGCGAGGCCGGAGCGGGGGCGAACCTGGCACTCCATTCTGGAAGGCAGCTCCATCAAGAGCCCCGTTCGTACGGCGCGAAGCTCACCCGGCTGCAGTACGAAGTCGGGCTCGCACGAGCGCACGTCGTGCCCGGCGGAGGAGGGTGTGGCGCGAACCGGGAGCGGCAAATCCGGGTTCTCGGGCAACCTCATGAAACGAACGGTTTCCTCTCTGAGAGCGGTCATTCACGCTCCGCGGGAATCGGGCCCCAGCCTGAGAAGGGTCTGGGCCGCGGGATCGAAGAACCGGTCCGCCATCTCGAATACCTCCTCGGGCGTGACGGCGTCGATGGCCTCGAGGAGCTGATCGAGTGTCATCACCGGCTCGTCGTACAGTGCGAACCCGGCCAGCCGGAACAGGCGCGATCCCGTGGACTCCAGCGATAGCATGACCTGGCCTTTCACCTGGTTCTTGACCTCGTCGAGCTCAGTTGAGGTCAGACCGTCCTCTCTAAGCTTCCGGTATTCCTCCTGAACCGCCTCCACCGTTCGCTCGGCCCACTCGGGGCGGGTCCCGACGTAGACCCCTGCCACCCCGGCCCTGGAGTAGAAGGACTGATACGAATAGACGGTATAGGCGAGTCCGAGCTCCTCTCGCACCCTCTGAAAGAGCCGAGAACCCATGCCCCCACCGAACGCCGCCGAAAGCAAGATGAGGGGGAACCGCGCCCGATCGGATCTGGGCGGGGTCCGAATGCCGAAGACGAGGTGGGTCTGCGCGCCCTTTCTCGGAACGTGCAGGTCGCGGCTTTGGCCCTCCAGCTCGGCGATGGGCACCTCGGGCGCGTCGTCGCCGACGGCCTTCCCGAACAGCCTCCCCACGACGTCGACGAACTCCTCATGCTCCAGGAACCCGGCCGCGCCGATGATCATGCGCCCGCCCAGATAACGCTCGGCGTGAAGGTTCCGCAGGGCCTCTGCGGACAAACCGCTGACCGACTCGCGTGTTCCGAGTATCGACCGTCCATACGGATGGTCGCCCCAGAGAGCCTCCCCGTGCAGCTCGAAGACGAGGTCGTCCGGCGTATCCTCCATGGACGCGATCTCTTCAAGGACCACCTCCCGCTCCAACGCCAGATCCTCCTCGCGAAGCAGCGGATGAAGCGTCAAATCGGCCAGGACATCCAGAGCTACGGGAAGGTGCTCCGCGAGCACGCGCGCTTGAAACGAGGTGTGCTCCCGCGAGGTGAACGCGTCCAGCGAGCCCCCCAGTCGTTCGAGGGACAGGGCGATCTCCTTGGGCTCTCGGCGGGTGGTCCCCTTGAACACGAGGTGCTCGAGCAGATGACTCGCACCTCGAAGCTCGAGCGTCTCATGGGCAGCTCCGTGGCGTACCCATACACCCGTCGTGACGGAGCGGACTCCCGGGATGCTCTCGGTAAGCACCCGGATCCCGTTGGACAGGAGGGTTTCCCGCATCAGGCCGTCGGCTCGGTCGGGGGCCACGAGCCGCGCGGGATGGCCCGGGCGCGAGGTCATGCCTGGGTGGCGGCCTCCACCTCTTCGACTTTGGATTCCTCCTCCTCGAGCGCCGCTTTCCTCGAGAGCCGGAGGCGACCCTTCTCGTCGATCGCGAGAAGCTTGACTCGGGTGACGTCTCCTCGTTTGAGAACGTCCTCGGTCTTCTCCACTCGGCCTTTCTCGAGCTCGGAGATGTGACACAGCCCCTCGGTTCCGGGCAGGATTTCGATGAACGCCCCGAAAGAGGTGGTGTTCTTGACCGGTCCCTCGTAGATGCGTCCGACCTCGGGTTCCTGGACGATCGCCTCGATCATCTCGCGCGCTCGAGTGGCCGCCTCGCCCGACACCGCAGCGATCTTGACCACACCCGAATCCTCGATGTCGATCTTGGCGCCGGTCTCATCTTGTATCGCCCTGATAGTCTTACCCTTAGGACCGATGATCTCCCCTAGCTTCTCTGGATTGACTTCCATGGTCGTGATCCGAGGGGCGTGGGGAGACAATTCCTCCCTGGGCTCGGCGATCGTGCGATCCATCACGTCCAGGATGTGCATGCGCGCATGGTGCGCCCGCTCCAAAGCTTCCTTCAAAATGTCGGCCGTGAGACCCTGTATCTTGATGTCCATCTGGATGGAAGTAACGCCCTTCCGGGTTCCGGCGATCTTGAAGTCCATGTCGCCGAGGGCATCCTCCAAGCCCAGGATGTCCGTCAGCACGGCGACCTGGTCGCCCTCCTTGATGAGCCCCATCGCCACGCCTGCGCAGGCAGCCTTGACGGGGACCCCGGCCGCCATGAGTGCCATCGAGGTGCCACACACGGTGGCCATGGACGAAGAGCCGTTCGACTCCAGAATGTCCGAGACCACCCGAATCGTGTAGGGGAAGTCTTCGTAGAGGGGAAGCAGGGGCTGAATCGCCCGCTCGGCCAAAGCTCCATGTCCGATCTCTCTCCGCGAGGTTCCTCGGATCGGACGGGCTTCCCCCACCGAGAACGGGGGGAAATTGTAATGGAGCATGAAGGACTTCGTGATTTCTTGAGCCGTGTCGATCGAGTCGATCCGCTGCTCGTCCCTGGAAGTCCCGAGTGTGGCCACGCAGAGCGCCTGTGTCTGTCCCCGGGTGAACAACGCCGAGCCGTGCGTCCGCGGTAGAAGCCCGACGTCACAGGAGATCTCTCGTACGGTGTCCAGATCTCGGCCATCCGCCCGTGTACCCTGCTCCAGGATTCGGCCGCGCATGCTCGCCTTTTCGATGCTCTTGAGGATGACTCCGACCTGATCCTGCGACTGCTCGAAGTCGTCGTCCGAAAGCTCGTCCTGGAGACGGACGACGACATCGTCCTGTACCGAAGCGAGCGCCTGATTCCTCTGCTGCTTCTCTTCCAGCGCCATGGCCTCGTGGACTCTGGGGCGAGCCATGGCCTCGATCTTCTCCTTCAGCTCCGCCTCGGGTGCGTCGGAGATCCACTCCATCAGCGGCTGGCGGAGATCGTGGATGAGCTCCTCCTGGATTTCGATCAGATCGCGGATGCCCTGGTGGGCCACCTCCAGCCCCTCGAGAATGTCCTTCTCGGGGACCTCGACTGCGCCGCCTTCAACCATCGTGATCGCATCCCTGGATCCGGCGACGACCACGTCGACGTCGGAGTACTCGAGCTGCTCGAAGGTGGGATTGAGGATCCAGTTTTCGCGGATTCGCCCGATCCGGACCCCTGCCACCAGCGTATCGAAGGGGATCTTCGAGATGTTCAAGGCAACGGAAGCCCCCAGGAGACCCAGGACGTCCGCATCGTTCTCCTGATCGGCGGACAGGATGTTGCAGATGATCTGCGTCTCGTACATGAAGCCCGCGGGAAACAGCGGCCGCAGGGGCCGGTCGATCTGGCGGGCGGAAAGGATTTCCTTCTCGCCGGGCCGTCCCTCACGCTTGAAGAACCCACCGGGGATCTTGCCGGCCGCATAGGACTTCTCGCGATATTCGACGGTCAGTGGGAAGAAGGGGAGA
>JAHEKL010000196.1 GCA_024638345.1 Gammaproteobacteria bacterium
TCAACGGGTCAGGACCGTCCACCGCCGCTGCTCGAGGAGGGAGCGCGCCTCGTGCTGTCGTTCGAGGATGCACCGAACGGGTCGTACCCCTTCCAAGTGGACGGAAGCGGACCGGCCGTGTCCGGGGAGATTCGAGTATCGGAACCCTAGAACTGAACAGGATCGGGAGCCGCATCGATGTCGCATGACGGAGTCGGGACGGAGGCGAAAGAGGTCGTGATCCTTGGCGCCAAGCGAACGGCGTTCGGCAGCTTCGGAGGATCACTGAGGGGTCTTTCGGCCACGGACCTTGCCGTTCACTCGGGCCGGGCGGCGGTCGACGCCGCGGGAATCGAGGCGGACGTGATCGACCACGTCATCTATGGGAACGCCCTCCAGACTTCGTCGGACGCCATCTACCTTGCGCGACACGTGGGACTCCGCGTCGGCGCGCCGCAATCGACCCCGGCGGTGACCGTCAATCGGCTTTGCGGCTCGGGCTTCCAGGCGTTGACGCAGGCAGTCCAGGAGATTCGCTCGGGGCACGCCGACGTCGTGCTGTGTGGGGGCACCGAATCCATGAGCCAGGCCCCGCACGTCGTGCGCGGCGCTCGCTGGGGAGACCTGAGACTGGGAGCTCCCGACGGGAAGTTCCAAGACCTTCTCTGGCAGGCGTTGCTCGACACCCACTGCAATCTGCCGATGGCCGAAACCGCGGAGGTTCTGGCAGGCAAGTACGAGATCACTCGGGAGGAGTCCGATGCGGTGGCCCTGAGAAGCCATCGTCGCGCGGTGGCCGCCTGGGAGGAGGGCCGCTTCGCACAGGAGGTCGTGCCGCTGGAGGTCGAGAAACGAAAGAAGAGCGAGTCTTTCGCCTACGACGAGCACATTCGACCCGACACCAGTGCGGACGGTCTTGCCCGACTGCGCCCCTACTTCAGCGAGGACGGGATCGTGACTGCCGGTAGCGCCTCGGGGATCGGAGACGGATCGGCCTCTCTGGTCGTGTCCTCCGGCGACTGGGCGCAGCGGCACGAAGCAGAGCCGTTGGCGAGGGTCGTCTCCTGGGCGTACGTGGGAGTGGACCCGAGGATCATGGGGATCGGACCGGCGCCCGCGATCCGCGAGGCGCTCGCACGCGCGGAGATGACGCTGGACGACATGACGTTGATCGAGGTGAACGAAGCGTTCGCACCTCAATACCTCGCAGTCGAGAAAGAACTGGGACTGGACCCGGAGAGGACGAACGTGGACGGCGGTGCGATCTCGATGACTCACCCGCTCGCGGCCACAGGAGCTCGCATCATCACACACCTCGTTCATGAGCTGAGACGTAGGAGGGGTCGATTCGCCGTCGGTTCTGCGTGTATCGGTGGGGGCCAGGGAGGAGCCGTCGTAATCGAGGCCTTTGACCGTTGACCGGCGTCGAGCGGGTGGGCGTGATCGGTTGTGGCCTGATGGGGAGCGGAATCGCGGAAGTCTCTGCAAGGGCGGGTTACCAGGTCCTGGTCCGTGAAGTGGACGACGCGGCGATCCTTGTCGGCCGCAAGCGGGTCGACACCTCACTCGGGCGTGCGGTCGAGAGGGAGAAGATCACTCCGTCGGAGCGCGAGCGGACGCTCGAGCGGCTCTCGTTCACTACGGAGCTCGCTGAGCTTGGGGAGCGCGATCTGGTGATCGAGGCGGTCGTCGAAGACCTGAGCGTCAAGATCTCGCTCTTCCGGGAGCTCGATGGGATCTGCCCACCTCAAACGATCCTGGCTTCGAACACCTCGTCACTCCCCATCACTGAGATGGCGGCCGCAACCGGTCGTCCCGACCGCATGATCGGCCTTCACTTCTTCAACCCGGTTCCGGTGATGGGGTTGGTGGAGATCGTGCGAACGATCGCGACCTCGGACGAGACCCTGCAGACGGTCACTTCATTCGCGGAGACTCTCGGTAAGGAAGTGGTCAACGCGCCGGACAGCTCGGGGTTTCTGGTGAATCGGCTCCTCGTGCCCTTCATGCTGGATGCTGTCCGACTGCTCGAGGCGCGCGTCGGCTCGATCGAAGATCTGGACAGGTCGATGGTGCTGGGGTGTGGCCACCCCATGGGACCGCTCACCCTCTGTGATTTCGTCGGCATCGACACGGTTCTCCGGATCGCCGAGATCATGCATGGGGAGTATCGCACAGAGCGGTACGCCCCGCCGCCCCTCCTGAGACGCCTGGTGAGTCTGCGGCGCTTCGGCAGGAAATCGGGGCTGGGCTTCTACGACTACTCGCAGACCCCACCCGTCGCGATGCCTCTGTAGCTCCGTCCCATTGCAGACAAAAAAATCCCCCCGGCGTGCACACCGGGGGGAGAACCTCGTTCGCTGCGCCCTCTGGGCGCATCCACGTCATATTCGCGGTCGGCTGTCCCTTCTTTGTCTGCGCCTCTCCCGGCGGATGGCTGCCTCCCGCTTGCGCTTGCGCTGCGCACTGGGCTTCTCGTAGAACCTGCGCTTGCGAAGCTCCGAGTAGAGACCCGATCGCTGCACCTTGCGCTTGAACTTCCTGAGCGCCCTTTCGAGGTTCTCGCCTTCTTGCACAATTACTTCCAACGGTATCACGCTCCAGTCAGACGGATCACGGAACACTAGCATACCAACGTAAGCGGACGTGAGGCCGCGTACAATACACGATCCTCGCGCGATCAGTTCGGCGGACGGGCCCGCCTCGCCCCTGACGATGGCTTGCCCGTGTGGTTCAGGGCAGGCGTCCTTCCCGGTGGAGGGTGTGGGTGTACAAGCGGTACTCCTCCGGATGGGCTAGATAGTCGTCCGCCCATACCTCGAAGGGTGGGAGAGCGAGATGTGATTCGATGAACTCGACCACCATCATTGCGAATTGAAGCCGATCCTTCGCGCCGAAGTCGAACGGCTCCCCCTCGAGGATCTTCTCCACGGCGCGGCTGAAGTCGTCGGGTCCGACGAGCGTGATGAAGTGGGCGACCTGATCCAACCTGTAGGACGCGTAGATGGACTCCAGCTCCGCCAACGTGCGCTGGCCGGCGGCACCGCCATCCTCTTCCCAAGGACCAGCCAACTCCCGCGAGTTGTCCTTCAAGTAGCTCCTGAACCAGCGGCGGAGCTGAGGTCGATCGGCCTCGACCTGTGCGTGGGTCTGGATGGCGGACGAAAGCAAACCAGAGAGAAGCGGCCTACCCAGCCCACGGGCCTTCATGTCGATTTGGTTCTCGGAGTCTTCGACGAAGATGTCCGCAGTCCGGATCTCGTCCTCGTCGGTTCCACCTTCCGGCGGGCGGAAGGAGAAGTAGCCCTTCCACAGACCCGCTCTAGATCGGTAGGTCACGAGGAAGCAAGCCCAACTCCGATCCTCCCAATCGATGAAACCCACGGATCGTCGTCGCAGGGCGTCGAGCGCCACGTGTCCTCCAGCCGACCCAGACGCCTTTTCGGGCGAAGGGACGGAAGCGTGCGGTGAGTGCCGATCGCCCGGAAGATGTCCGAAGCGCCAGGGTCGATCAAGCCTTCTCCTGCCGTTGAAGCGCGGTCGAATAGGGTCTTCGGTAGCGCACCGGGGGTCGGGTCGTTATGCTGCACTCCCCCGTCTGGTCCGGGCCTTCTGCGAGCTCCCCGGGAACGGATTCGGCACGGGCCTTGCGGCTGTTCTGCACTCCAGGACGAAGTGGCGTCAAAGCATCCTCGACTCGCGCGAAAGCGGGCTCAACAAGGGAGACAGGCATCATTGATCCGAGCTTGAGCGCGGGTGCCGGATTCGACACCGAAGCGGCGCTCACCGGAACCTTTCAGGTGTCCTTGACTCGGGCCGTCCTACCCTACCGAGAGGTGGGGGAGCAGTCCCTTCCCGGGGGCCGACTCGCCGACATAGGGCTGGGGGTGGTGGTGGACGGGAGTGATCCAGCGCGAGCGGATGTCGTCGACCTGGGAAGCGCCGAGATCAGGGTGGTCGACCTTACTGGACCGCTGGTCGTTTTGGGGTGGCTGTATCCATCGGGTCTCCGGAGCCTGCGAAGAGTCGTGGAGGACACCGGGTTCAGCGAGATGGACCGCACGCGCGCGTTCACCTTCAGCATGGCGCTCCGGGCTCTGAACTCCGCTGGCTTCGGCCCCCTAACGCGTCCCACGATCCTCCGTATCGGTTTCAGGGACCTATGCCAAGACCTGGATCTGCACGAGGGGACCGCGATCCGGCTCCTCCTTCCATCTGGAAACGTCGCCAGGGTTCATCTCGACTACGAGACGGTCACGCTGGTGGCACGGGCGGGCGGCCCGCTCCCGAACAGGGAGCTGGAGTCCGCGCTCGTCGAGGCCTTCGGTGGGCGTGAGTTGCTGCG
Organism: Gammaproteobacteria bacterium; assembly: GCA_024638345.1. GTDB lineage: Bacteria > Gemmatimonadota > Gemmatimonadetes > Longimicrobiales > Gaopeijiaceae > JAAXGI01. The sequence continues at coordinate 4,325 of JAHEKL010000196.1, forward strand.
GGGATCCGCAAGAGATCCGTTGAGCGTGCATGCTTACTATCTGCCGCTGCCGATCCCGCGCGGCCTCGAGGAAACGAGGCGGTTGCTGGACAGGCTCCGACGCGGCTTCGTGCACCTGTTGGCCCGGTTCGAGCCGGAGCGTTATCGCTCTCTCAGGGACCTTACGGGCGCTTTGGGAGAGAGAGACTCCTTGCGGAGCCTACAAGACCGCATGGAGGTTCCCCGGCTCGAGACGATCATCCCTGCCGAGAGACCGTCGACTGGAGTCAGCGGCGTCCACTGAGTGCAGCGAGTACCCGACGAGTTTTTTGGAATAAATCCCCCGCCGACCGGAGTCCAGTTTCGAGAAAGTTGCATCGTGAAGGGCTTGTCGCGGTTGGGAATCGTCCGGAAAAATTCGAAAAAGATCGCACTCCGAAGTAGCCTCGGAACAGGTGAAGTAGGGATTTCGCTCACCTGCTAAGTAATTGTAGGGCAATGCCTTGCATGATTCCTCATGAGTAGCGGGCATTTGTCGAATTGCTCTTGCGAGACCGCGAAACGCCACATATGATCGGGTCGTTGCCTTGATTCGAGGGCGGTTGGTTCGAAGTCGCCGGGCTGCTCGGGTCGGTCACATCTCCCTCGGTTTCTTTCCACCCTCCGCCCAAGGTGAGCAAGACGCGAATGTGGGATACCTGCTCCGTCCAGCTTGAAGTACGCCTACCCCGAGAAGTCGCCGAGCAAGCAGAGGAAGTGCAGAAGAACGACCCCGAGTTCCTGAGTAGAATCATTCTCTACGGGCTCACCAGACGCTCGATCTACCGTCACCTTCGCGAGACGAGCCAGGACCGATATCGTCCCGCTCCCGAGGGTGGCTCGGCGTTCCTGTAGAGAGCACCGGCATCGAAAGCGTCGTCCTTTCGGATCCGTTTCATCGATGAGCGGGTAAGGATACTTTCATCCAAGAGTGTTCTTGGCGCAGGGGTCCCTCGATTCACGCGCGGGAGCCATATCCGTGTCCGCGCGAGTGGTG
>JAHEKL010000015.1 GCA_024638345.1 Gammaproteobacteria bacterium
GTGAGAAGGTCGAATTCCCTGAATGCGCGGGTTGGCACGGGAGGAATCTCGCTCCACGCAGTCAGGGCATCCGGATCGATGCCGCGTGTTCGCACGAATGCCCCGTAGACGGGGTTGGCTGCGACCTGGTAGCGGAAGATCCGGATTGCGAGTTGCTCGAAGGCCTCCTCGTCTCGGAGCAGGTCGGGTGCGAGTCCCTTCATGGCGCGGCCTAAGGCGCGCCTGAGCTCCCCCCTCCGCTCGGCCAGATCGGAGAGGAGGGGCTGTTGGGTGGGAGAAGGGGACACCGGCGCGGACAGTCAGATCAGATCAGAGGGAGGAGGAGCGGCGCACACGACCCGGCTCCAACCCTCCCGTCTCCAGGATCTTGGCCTGCAGCCGCTCCGATTCCTCTCGGGTGAAGTCGAGGACGGTCTCCACGTGGGTCCGGGCTTCCGCGTACCGGTGCTCCGGATATTCGTCTCCCTCGGCGTGCCTGATGGCCCCGGACAACGCTTCCAGCTCTCGACGGGTCTTCTCGAGGGATCTTTGCAGCCTCGCCAGCGCCTTTCGCGCTTCGGATTCGACCATTCCCATACGATACGGCTTCCGGCTTGAGGTGTCGGGTGCCAGCCGCGGGGTCATGCGCGTGCGGCGCATCGGCATGAGGACAACGGTGACCCTCGGGACCGCGCCCGGCAATGGGGAAGCCGGACGTGGGGAGCGTGCATGCGCGTGCATCCCCATCTCGGTTGTGACGCAACCGCGAATGAATCCGCCCCCGGGCGACGTGTCCGGTTCTTGGAACCGCGCGGAACCTCAGGGGTGAGGCTATCGTCCTCGCCGATGGGAAGGCTTTCGCAGTTGCCCAGCTCTCGGAACGCGGAACACTCGATGAGCCAGCGATCGGTCGACATCGCCGTGGTCGGCGCGGGTCCCTGCGGCCTGGCCGTGGGAGCGGCCGCCACAAGCGCGGATCTCCGGACGGTCCTCTTCGATCGGGGCCCGCTCTGCTCCTCGATCGTGGGATATCCCTCCTACATGTCCTTCTTCTCCACGCCGGAAAACCTGGAGATCGAGAACCTCCCCTTCGTCACCGAGGGAAGAAACCCCAGTAGGAAGGAGGCGCTCGCTTACTATCGCGGCGTGGCACGCTACTTCGATCTGGACGTTCGGCAGTACCAGGAGGTGGAGGCGGTAACCAAGATCGGCGCTGAGTTCGAGCTTCGGACCCGGACGCAATCGGGTGAGCTCGAGCGGTGGACGGCGGAGTCTGTGGTGGTAGCCACGGGAGGGTTCGCCGAGCCGAACTATCTCGGCGTTCCCGGCGAAGATCTTCCGAAGGTCTCACACTACTACAAGGAGGCGCACCCGTACTGGAACCAAGATGTCCTCGTCGTCGGTGGCGGGAACTCTGCGGTAGAGGCTGCCCTCGACCTCTTCCGGGTCGGCGCCCGAGTGACTGTCGTCCACTTCGGGGCGGACTTCGACCCGGGCGTCAAGGCATGGATTCTGCCAGACATCCAGAATCGGATCAAGAATCGCGAGGTCGCGGTCCGATGGCGCTGCCGGGTCGCCGAAATCCACCCACGGACCGCGATCCTCCGGTCGGAGAACGGGGGCGCCATCGACGAGATTCCGAATGACTGGGTGCTGGCCCTCACCGGATGGAGACCGGACCCGGTGCTCCTGCGGTCGATGGGGATCGAGGTGGACGATGAGACCGGCATCCCGGTGCACGATCCTCTGACCATGGAAACGCCGATCTCGGGGGTCTTTGTGGCCGGTGTCCTCGTCGCGGGAATCGACGCGAACAAGGTCTTCATCGAGAACGGAAAGCTCCACGGCCGAAAGATCGTCGAGAGGTTCGTGGAAACCCGCTGATCCCGAATCCCGCACGGGAGGTCTAGGGCACGAGCGAGAATCCGGGCGAGGCCTCGAGCAAGGGTCCCAGAATCCAGATGACGACGCGGAAGTAGATCAAGAGCCCCACGACGTCCATTATCGTCGTGATGCCAGGGGACGAGGTCAGTGCGGGGTCGATCCCTACTCGCCGAAATAGGAACGGCAGGCTCGCCCCGACCAGATTCGCCGTGAAGGAGATGAGGACCATGGTGATCCCCAAGGCGACTGCGATCCTGGGCTCGGCACGGAAGAAGAGGACGTATAGAGTCATGAAGAGGCCGAAAGCCCCCCCCAGGAGTAACCCGGTTCCGATCTCCTTCGCCAAGACCTTCAGGTAATCTCGAAGCTCCAGCTCGCGAGTCGCCAAGGCCCGTACCACGAGCGTTGCGACCTGCGATCCCACGTTCCCGCCCGTTCCGATCAACAGCGGGATGAAGGCGGCCAGTATGACGACCTCCTCGATGATCGTCTCGTAGTAGGCAATCACATTGAAGGTCAGGGTCATGGAGACCACAAGGAGTACGAGCCACGAGGCCCGCTTACGAAACAGGAGCCACGGGTTCGCCCTCACATAGTCGATGTCGATCGGAGCTCCACCCAATCGATGGATATCCTCGGTTGCTTCCTCTTCGAGGACGTCGAGCACGTCATCCACCGTGACGATCCCCACCAGCCGTCCGTCGACGTCCACGACGGGGAGCACCGAGAAGTCGTAGTCGGCCATCAGACGGGCCACATCCTCCTGGTCCGTATCCGTATGGGTCTTGACCACGTCTCCGTGCATGATCTCTTCGACCCGCGTTTCTTGCGCACTCACGATCAGATCTCGCAGCGACAGAACGCCGAGGAGCCGATCGGCTCGATCTACTACGTAGAGGTAGTAGATGGTTTCGGCGTCGGGATGTGCCCTGCGAAGGAAGTCGAGAACCTGACGGGCGGTCATAGAGGCTCGCACGGAGATGAACTCCGGCGTCATGAGCCCGCCGGCCTCCTCCTCGTCATAGCCGGCCAGCGCGTCGGCGACAGCGAGCGTCTGGGGGCCGAGCAGGGACTTGACCTCTTCGACCTGCGCCGGATCCCGTGCCTCGAGCGCCTGCAGGGTATCGGCTAGATCGTCCGGGCTCAGCTCTTCGAGGACCTCCGCCAGCTGCGAGGGCGGCAGGGATCCGAGCAGCACCGGCTGCTCTTCCTCCGAGAGATTCGAGATGACCTCGGCGGCCTTGTCCGGACGTACGAGCCTGAAGGCCCGGTCCCGCTCCTCCGGCTGAAGCTCCGACCAGACATCGAGAAGCTGCTGCGCTCGAAGGTCCTCGAGCTGGCTCGAGAGACGAGTCGGATCATCAGCTGCGAGGGCGGCTCGCAGCTCGGTCAGGAGAGCGGTCGTGTCGAAGCTGGAGGTCATCCGTTCTCTCCCCGGGGACGTGAGCGCTCAAGGATAGAACGTCGGATCGCCTTCCACCAACACCCATCCTTCGTCCGACAGCTCGCGTATCGCGATGATGGGTCCTGAGGGTTGAGCGAGACGGAGCCGGGCGGGCGGCTCGATCTCTCGGCGCACATAGGCCAACCCGATCCCCTGCCCGAAGCGTGGGGACAAGGCGAAGCTTCTCAGCTCCCCCACGGGAGCCTCGCGATCGTCTTGGAAGAGTGGGGTTCGGCCGTCCGCGGCGCCCGTATCACCCAGCAACACTCCCCTCAGACGACGGTTTACGTGCCCGCGGTCTCGAATGCGCACGACGACTTCCTGACCGGTGTAGCATCCCTTCGATTGATCGATGGCGCGGCTCACGATCCCAGCCTCCGCCGGCATGGTGTCCTCGTCCATCTCGGCCCCGAACGCTGGGCGCCCCCGCTCCAGCCGAAGGACGTCCCAGAGGGACTCGTCGGCCCGGGTCACACCGAGCCCGACCAAGGTCGAGACGATCTCCTCCAGCCGGCCCAGATCGGCGATGACGTCGAATGCCAGCGGAATGACGTCGGTCGTCCGGATCACAAGGGGTCCGTCGCCGCTCTCGGCGAACGTCCATTCGGCACCCTCCTCGGAACCCGTCAGCTCCTCGGGGTCCACCGGGAGGAGACTCTCACTCGTCAGCAAGCTCGACGCCATCGGGCCGACCACGGAGATCATTCCGAGACGTTGCTCCCGTTCCGACAACTTGGCCATTCGAGGCGGAAGGTATCGGCCCAAGTGCGTCAGGGCGGCGGGCTCCCCGGATGCTGGAAGGTCGAGAAGGAGCGTATCGTTCTCTCCGTTTTCGAACCGAATCAGACGTAGGTCGGTGACCATTCGACCCTTCGGGGTCAGGATGGTCGAATACGGGGAACGACCGGAGCGTACCCCCGACGAGGAGATGACATTTGGGGGTGGCATCGCGCCCGAGACCACACCCGACAGCATCTGTGTGGGTGCGCGCCCGGTTACGCGGTAGAATCGTCGGGAGGGCCTATGGAAGACGGCCGCCGCGTCGTGAGCCGCCCGATACCCGGCGGTCACGGTCCGGCTTCTCGGCCCCCGGATGCCCGAAGCTCTTCGACGAGACTGCGGATTCGACCGGCGTCGGACGCCTCGGGCGCATAATCCAGGTACCATTGGAGCTGCTCCAGGGCTTCGTCGGGCCGCCCCATCCGTGCGAGCAGAGTGCCGCGATCCCGGATCTGCCCCGCGGCAGTGGGATGAATGACCAGGATTCGCTCGATGGCGGCGAGTGCCCGGTCGTTGTCCTGGACGTTCAGGTAGATCCCCTTGAGGTTGGCCAGCAGCCGCACGAGCATCTCGCGCTTCCCAGCGGCCTTGAGGAAGCGAGGGCGGACTCTCACCATTCCTCCGTAGACACGGTCGAGAAGCTCCTGAGCCTGATCCTCGAACCAGATGCGACCCGTCTCGAACGGATCGACCAGGAGACGGATCGCCATCCCCGGATAGCGAACGAGGAAGTGGCCCGGGAAGTTCACACCTTCGAGTGGGATTCCCAGCCTCCACCCGACTTCGAGCAGCACGATTCCCAGCGTGAGAGGGATCCCTCGTCTCCGGTCCAGCACGTCGTTCAAAAAGGAATTGCGGGGATCGTAGTAGGCCTCACGGTTCCCGCTGAACCCACTTCGATCGTACATCGTACGAATCAGCTCTTGAAAGACGACGAGGGAGTCGGACCCCTCGTCCAGGCGGTCTTTGACGTCCTCGGCCAATTGGTCCAGCTGGCCCATGTGTCGCTCGACCGCGAGCTGCGGATACTCCTCCTTCGCGATCAGCAGAGCGGCACGAGCAAGATCGACACGCGAGTCGGGCTGGCCGACCTCGAGCGCGAACTCGCGGCGTGCGGATGAAGCGGGCAAGCTCAAGGGAAAAAACCTCTCAAGATTACGTTGCATGGCGCTCGTTTTGTCCGGAGCCTCGGCTCCGGTACATTGCAATGATCGCTAGCCGGTCTTTGAATCACCACCCCGAACAGAGAGTCGAGGATGCGTACGAGTACTGCCATAGTGGTTTCCGTCATGCTGGCCGCCTGCGGGCCGAGCGGTTCGGACGACGTTCAGGTAGCGATGGAAGCCGAGGCTCCGCCAGCTTGGAGCTTCGACGACCCGGAGGTGGAGCGTCTGTATGCTCGTATGATGGACGTAATGGCACCCGATCGGGGGTGGGAGAGGGCGAGATACCTGGAGTTCCAGTGGGCAGTGGCAAGAGCCGACGGAAGCTCTCTGGTGCGGAGCCATCGGTGGGATCGCTGGGAGGGACAGGCCCGGGTAGAGGACCAAGCCGATGGACAGCCAAGGGTCAGCATCTTCGACACGAGTGACCCGACGGCGGGTCAGGTTTGGGTGGCGGGCGAGCCGCTCGTCGGCGAGGCGGCGACCGAAGCCCTGGCCGGCGCGTATCGGGCCCACATCAACGACTCGTACTGGCTGATCATGCCCTACAAATGGGCCGATCCGGGAGTCGTGACGACCTATCTGGGCGAGCAGACCGACGAGAGCGGGCGTCGCTGGGAGATGGTGGAGCTCAGCTTCGGTGAGGCAGTCGGTCTGACACCACAGAACCTCTACCACGCCTTCATCAATCCGGAGACAGGGCGGATGGAGCGCTGGTACCACTTCCGCGACTCGGCCGCTGATCCAGCACCGTCGGATTGGGCGGACTGGAGCCGCTACGGCCCGATCGAGCTCGCCGAGAATCGAATGGTGAACGGGAGTCCCAGGATCTTCTTCCCTCAGCTCAGAGTCGAGACAGAGGTCCCGGAAGGCGCGTTCGACCCGCCTTCCTGATCGTGACCCGCGGGGAGGGTCTCGAAAGGGGTGGTGCGACTCCGCTCTTCGGGGCGCCAGCGAAACCACCGCGCGACCAAGAAGGTTTCTTCTCTGGCCTGATCCCCGAGCCGGTCTGGGGTCTGGGCCGGTCGTGATCGGACCCGCTGGACGCGGTTCCGGACCCCGGTGGGTAGCTGCCCATCTGCCGCGTAGTCGAACGTGTGCACGACCCGTCCGACGGAGATGACGTAGCCCCGGTCGGGATCGTCGGACTCGGACGGGACCCGGTACACGAACGAGAGGCTGGCCAGGAATTCACTGAACAGCACGACCTCATCGCGCAGCTCTCGTAGGTTGGACTCCCGGTCGCGCAACCTCGCCGCCAACTCGAAGTCCCTGTTCATCGCGGCCTCCTCCATGCGGCTCCGGAGTCGGATCAGGGGAGCGTCGGTCTCCCCGTCGAGGAAGCTCGCCACCTCGAGGACTCTCTCGGCGTACTCGTTGGCCGAGCATCGGGCGGCGCAGGGAGCCACGCAGGTCTCCAAATCCCCCCTCGGGCATCCGGGGTCGCGGGCGGCCGTGAAGAGATCGGTCTGATCCGCGAAGTGGATGGGTGTGCCCTGCGCGCAGTCCCGAATGCCGACGCAGGCCGATAGGTCGCGTAGCAATCTCGGGAGACTCCGTGGTGCCGGGAACGGACCGAAATGACGGGTGGGTGAGGGAACCGGTCGCCGGGTCGCCACCAGACGAGGAGCCGCGCCGCCCGTGACGCGAATCCAGGCGAAGCGACGCTCGGACCTATGGTGCCGGTTGAATCGGGGGCGAAACGCACGAATCTGACGGAACTCGCGGAGGACGGCCTCGAACTCATTCGGCACGTACTCCCATTCCACTCCCGTGGCTACACGGACCAACTCGCTCTGCTTGCAGGAGATCCCCGAACGGAAGTACGAGAGAAGCCGGCTTCGGACTCGCACCGACTTCCCCACGTAGAGGACCTCGCCTCGTGGCCCGGTGAATCGATAGATCCCGGGTCGATTCTCAGCCGTTCGCTTCACTTCGTCACGAAGCGGCGGAAAGGTGGGTGCTCGGTGTGATAGCGCGGAGGGATGGGACACTTTACGGTCCGGCCGGTGATGTTCGCCTTTTGTTCGGTAGCACAAACTAGGCCGATGCGCCTCACGGGTCAAAGGATTGGCGCGATCAGGACCGTGATCCATCGGCGAAAAGCTGGCCCGGCGGGCAGTGTCGTTTTTTCTCATTGCTGTGCGCGCCGACGCGGGATAGACTGGACCATGCCGGTCTCCGCGCGCGCCCGTATCATTCGCGATCCTCTCTGGAACACCATCCGTCTCGACCCCATCGCGGTTCAGATCGTCGACACCGCGGCCTTTCAGCGCCTCCGCTACATCCGGCAGCTCGGTTTCGCGCATCTCGTGTATCCGGGGGCGACGCACACGCGGTTCGATCATGCGCTCGGGGTCTATCATCTTGCCGGCACTGCGCTCCGACTCCTCCTCGAGCGAGAGCGGGGTCGCGATCTCTCGGAAGTCTCGAGGCTCATTCCGTATGCGGCGCTGCTGCACGACATCGGGCACTATGCTTTCTCGCACGCACTGGAGGAGCTGGAGCCCGATCGCTTTCCCGGTGATCACGAGGAGATGAGCGCGCGCTTCTTCGCATCCCCTGAGCTGGGAGAAGCACTGGCATCGCTGGGACCCGGCGCGGCCGCCGAGATTCACGCCCTGATTCGGGGGGAGAGCGGTCACCCATTGCAGGGGCTCGTCAGCGGCAGTCTGGATCTGGACAAGATGGAGTACCTGAAGCGAGATGCCCGCTTTTGTGGCGTTCCCTACGGCGAGGTGGATGTCGATCGGCTCCTTCAGGGACTGGTACTTCTTTCCGATCCGGTCAGCGGGGACATCGAGGTCGGTGTGCAGGAGAAGGCGATCAGCGCGCTGGAATCATTGCTCTTCGCCAAATATCAGATGTTCCGAAATGTTTACTGGCACCACGCAGTGCGGAGCGCCACGGCGCTGTATCGGCGGATCGTGGACGAGTCGGTACGCTGCGGCCTCGTAGAGAAGAACGAGCTCGTCGGCCCGACCGACGAGGGACTGCTGTACCGGATTCGGGAGAGGGCCGTCGGGAGCCCGAACGCCGACGTGCGGAGAATCGGTGATCGTTGGATCGAGGCATTACGGAACCGGCGCCTACCCAAGCGGGCCTGCGAGTTGACGGCGCCCGAGCTGGGCGAGATCGACCTTCCGGATTGGATCTCGACGGAGTCCGAGGAGAGACGCGCCGTCGAGGATGCGTTGGCAGAGATGTTGGGCCTGTCCTCTGGCGAGGTCATGATCGATTACCCCTCGAAAAAGAAGATGCTGGACCTTGACCTTCTGGTGCTGCGAAGGAGTGGATCCGTCGAGCGCTTGGAGGCACGAGGCCTGCCTGGGCTCATCGATCTTCCAGGCGTGGCCGAGGAGCTCTACACGGCGAGTCGCGTCCTTCGGATATTCACCCTCGAGCGCCGCACGATCGACTCGGAAACGGCGCTTCGATTCCTGTCTGAGACAAGCCTACCGCCCGCCGCCCTCTCCTCCGTCGGAGGACGAGAGAATCCTATGGAACCCGAGAACCACGGGGGGTTAGCATGAGCCCGTAAAGCATGAGCCGAGACGCGGAATCTTCGGGATCTTGGCCACAATGGTAGGGTAGGACGGACAGCCGCTGAAAGGCTGGCACGAAGTTGGCAAAGAATATGAAGGTCGATAACGGCCTCCAGGCTGCAGCCCGGAAGCGTCGATCGACCGCTGAATGCTAAAGCGCCGGAGTCTAGAGGACTCCAGGGAGATACGAGTACATGGCCACCACCGCATCCGAGGATCGCGGGAAGAACGGAAAGAAGCGGAAGGGCAGGGCGAGAAGCTCGCTGGGAGGCTTCGACGCCACCCTGGACGAGCAGACTGCGCTCGATCAGTACCTCCGTGACGTCAGCCGACATGAGCTGATCACACCCGACAAGGAGAAGGAGTTGGGTGCGCTCGCCCAAGCCGGTGACGAGAACGCCGTGCAGGAGCTGGCTCGAGCGAACCTGCGGTTCGTGATCAGCGTCGCCAAGAAGTACCAGAACAGAGGTGTGTCGCTTACCGACTTGATCCAGGAGGGCAATGTCGGGCTGGTGACGGCGGCCCGGAAGTTCGATCCTGAGCAAGGAGTGAAGTTCATCTCCTACGCCGTGTGGTGGATCCGTCAGGCCATCCTCGCTGCGCTGGCCAATCACGGTCGTTCGGTCCGCGTGCCCCTGAACCGCGCCTCGGACTTGGCTCGAATCTTCCGAGAGAAGGAGCGACTCAAGCAAGAGCTGGGTCGGGATCCGAATCCCGAGGAGCTCAGCGCAGCTACGGACCTGACGCCAGAGCTCATCGAATCCCTGCAGACGCTGAACGCGGCCGAGATCCGCTTGGACGCGCCGATCGGCGACAGCGAGGACTCTCAGCTGGTGGAACGCTTCATCAACGAGGAAGCGGCCGAGCCCGAGCAAGACGTGGAGACCCGGCTTTTGGCCGAGGCCGTTTCCGGGGCACTCGAGACCCTCGAAGCCCGTGACGCACGTGTGCTTCGTCTATACTTCGGACTCGATGGAGAGCGTGAGCACACGCTCGAGGAGATCGGGAACATGCTGGGTGTGACCCGCGAGCGGATCAGACAGCTCCGCGACCGAGCCCTCCGACGCTTGCGCGAGGGAGAGAAGGGGTCCGCCCTGGAGTCGTTCGCGGCCTGATCTCTTCGGTGCCGGCGAGCCTGAATCGCCTCACTCGATTGGCCTCCGCTTGGGCGCCGGATCGGGTGAGGCGTTCTCGTTCGACGTAGCCGCGTGACAAGGGTTCCGCCTATCGGTCGTGAGCCGCTCTCCGTGGGACGGATCCTGGAGTTCAGCGGTGGCGTGTACAGAATTCAGTTGGGTCCAGGCCGGGAGGTGGAGGCTTCTCTGAGGGGGAGGCTCAAGCACGCGTCGGCGATTCCGGCAGCGGTCGTCGGTGATCTCGTCGGGATTTCGAGGGATGATCAGACCGAGGACTGGACGATCGAGGAGGTCGTCGAGCGCCGAAACCAGCTGATGCGCGCGGCTCCTGGCGGGAGGGGTCCCAAGCTGGTGGTGACCAACGTCGACCGGGTCTTGGTGGTGGTTTCCGCAGCAGAGCCAACATTCGATCCCCACACAGCCGATCGATTCCTGGTGCTCGCAGAGACCTGCGGTATTCGGCCCGTGCTCGTGCTCAACAAGATGGATCTGTCCGGCGCAGCGAAGGTCGCGAAAGACGTGATCGGGACCTATGAGGCAATCGGCTACGAGGTGCTGACCGCCTCGGCTCGAACCGGTGAGGGTCTGGAAGCGCTCAGGGACTTGCTTGAAGAGGGAGTATCCACCCTCATCGGCCCTTCGGGTGTCGGGAAGTCCTCGATCATGAACGCCCTGTTTCCACGGCTGAAGCTACGTACTAGAGAAGTGAGCGCCCGTGGAGGACGAGGGCGTCATACCACGGTGGGCTCGCGCCTGATCTCGGTCAGTGATGAAGGGTGGGTCGCCGACACCCCCGGTTTCTCGGACGTCAGCCTCTGGGGAGTCGTCTCGACCGATCTGTCGGCCGCCTTTCCAGAGTTTCGCGGGCCCGCCGAGCGGTGTCGGTTTCGCGGATGCACACATACCCACGAGCCCGAATGCGGCGTGCTCGTCGCTCTGGAGGCGGGGCAGGTGAAGAGGGAACGATACGAGAGCTACCGGAGCCTCCTCGCCCAGGCTTGATTACCAGCCTCCAAGCTCCCGAGCCAGGGCTTCCAATGCCGGTCCTCCGCTGCGTGCCAGCCCGGCCAAGAGCTCCCTCCAATCGGCTGGCAGCTCGCGGTAGGCCGGTGATCTCGGATCGGTCCTGGCGGCACGAATGGCATCTTCCGGCTGACCGAGCACGAACGCGATCTCGACGAGCGTGAGCCGCTGCTCGAGAAGACGGTCGGTCGCTTCCCGGAAGCTCGGACCGTTGCTTGGGGTTCCGGACATCGCGATGCGCCACTGCGCTCGGTCCGCGTCGATCTCGGCGCTATCATGGCCGGGGAGCAGCTTCTCGTCGACGCGATCCAGCCTTACGAATTGCATACCCAGTAGGGCTGTGTCATCGGAAGCGGCTCGTGTCCAAACGACCTCACCGGTACCGCTCAGCGGCAGTGACTCGAAGAACACCTTCGTCCCCGGCGGGCGGAACTCGTTCGACTCAAGAAGCATGCCTGTGGTGGACATGTTTCTGGAGGTACCTATCCCTCTCGAGGGGGGGGAGTCGAACGTGAGAGCGACGCTGAAGTCGGTCTCCTTCCGCGGGGCACGAGCCGTCAACTCGCTCACGTAGGCGGATTCCTCGACTGGGATCGGGGGACTGGTAACCCCGTTTACTCTCCGATCGGTCGGAGGATCCCTGGCCCACTCCAGGCTACCGGGAGAGCGGCGTCACGGAGGGTTTTTCCGTGACCGGATTGTCCCGTACGGCGACTCGCCATCGATAGACTCCCGCGAGTATATCCTCCCTCAGGACCTCCTGCGCGGTTCCCTCCGCCGCCACGGCCCCGCGGTCGAGCAGAAGAAGCCGGTCTGCGAAGCGAGCTGCTGTTTCGATATGGTGGGTTACGAGAATCACGGTCAGACCGGCGTCGGCGGAGGAACGGAGCAACTCCAGGATGACCATTTCGTGACGAAGGTCGAGGCTCGCCGTCGGCTCGTCGAGAATCAGCGCCTGTGGCTCCTGTGCGAGGGCCCGGGCGATGCGCACTCTCTGAAACTCGCCGCCCGATAGGGAGCCCGCGTCGCGCTCCGCAAGATCGAGAGCTTCGCACTTGTCGAGAGCCGTGACCACCGCCGCGCGATCCTCGGGGCGCTCCCTCTCGAACGGGCCCAGGTAGGGGTACCTCCCCATCGCCACGAGCTCTCGAACCGAGATGGGGAAGGCCAGGCTTTCGACCTGTGTCACGACTCCGACCTCGCGGGCCAGCTTGCGCCGGGTCCAAGAGCTCAGAGGACGTCCGTCGATGACGACCGACCCCGATACGAGGGGAATCGAACCCAGGAGTGCTCGAAGCAGTGTCGACTTTCCCGAGCCGTTGGGGCCGAGGATCGCGTACAGGCATGACGAGGGCACGTGCAATGAGATTCCCGCAAGCGCAGGCGGTCGATCATCGCTGTACCGAGCGATGATCTCGTGGCCCTCGAAGATCATGTTCGAAGGCTCTTTCGGAGGAGCACCAGAAAGAACGGCACGCCCACGAAGGCAGTAACCACTCCGATCGGGACCTCGGCCGGAGCGATGATCGTGCGTGCGAGCAGGTCCGCGAGTGTCAAGAATCCGGCCCCGGCAAGAAACGAAAGCGGCAGGAGCGTGCGGTGATCTGGTCCGGTCAAGAAGCGGACGGCATGTGGAACGACGAGTCCGACGAACCCGATGACCCCCACGAAAGCCACGCCGGCCGCGGCCACAAAAGATGCCGAGCCGTAGGCCAAACGCTTGATCCGCTCCACGTCGGTGCCGAGGAACGTCGCCGTGTCTTCGCCGATCGCCATGAGGTTGAAAGGCCGCGCGAGCGTGAGCAGAACGATCGTCAGTGGGAACGTGTACGCTCCCACTACAATGAGCGTGCCCCAACTCGCGCCAGAGAGACTCCCCATCATCCAGAGTACCGCGGAGCGAACCGTGGGCGCGTCGGCCACCGCAAGGACGAGTGCGATGCACGCCGAGAAGAAGGCTCCGACGACGACGCCGGCGAGCAGGAGGATCCGCACATCCATTCGGCGGTTCGCGGACAGCGCGACGCCGAAGACGAGCAGGATGGCGAGCGTCGCACCAGCGAACGCGGCGATCGGAAGTGCGAACGAGGTCGCGGTGACCCAGCCTCCCGCCAGAACGAGAACGGCCCCGACGGCGGCTCCACCGGAGATCCCCAGGATATAGGGCTCCGCCAGGGGGTTTCGAAGCAGAGCTTGGAAGGCGGCTCCCGCGATCGCGAGCCCTCCTCCCACGAGGGTCGCCATCAATGCCCTGGGGGCCCGGAGCTCCAACAGGATGAAGCGAGTCGCTTCGGGGCCCGCGCCGGTGAGCCCCTCGATGAACTCACGCCCTGTGAGACTCACGGCACCGAAGCGAAGCGCCAGTGCGACGATACCAGCGAGCGCCACCGAAACGAGGGAGAATGCCGCGGGCCCACTCACCGCGATGGAGCGTGGCATCAGAAGCGATCGGGATGGAAGATGGAGCCCAAGAGCTCAGCCGATCTGGCGACCCCAAGACCAGGGTTCAGCACTTCGAGGGGCAGTCTATGAACCGGTATTCTTGAAAGGACCTGCGGAATGGTTGTTCCTACGGGCACGAGGATCAGATCGACGTCCCGGCTGAGAATCTCCTCCAGGCTGATCGGGGCGTAGAGCTCGGTCACATCCCCGAAAGCGTTCTTTCCTCCGGCGAGCTCGACGAGCTCGTGCAGGAAGGTCCCCGGACCGGCAACCGTCGGTGGGTTTCCACCGAGAAACACGACCTGGGGTGGTGTCGCCCCGCTCACTCGCTCCGAGACAGCCTCGAGGCTTCCGTCCATCGCGCCTGAGAGCGAATCTGCGCGCATCGTTTCCTGGACCATCGTGCCCAGGAGCCCGATGATTCGCCGGACGTCAGCGATCCGGTCGGGGCGGATGGCTACATGAGGGATTTCCATCGCATCGAGTCGCAGGGGGGTTTCCGGATCGGACTCCGCACGAAAGCGGATCACCATGTCCGGCTCGAGAGAGACGAGCATTTCGAGGGACGGCTGAAGTCCACCGCCTACCGAAGTGACATCATGGACCGCGGGATCCAGGTCGTAGTCCGTTCGACCCACGAGTCGATCCCTCTGGCCGAGCGCGAGGAGAATCTCGGTGGCGGACGGCACCAAGGATACGATTCGATCGGGGGGCGTGGAGAGGCGAATCTCGCGACCCGCGTCGTCGACCAGGCGGATTGGACCCCGGCTCGCCCGCCCCGCCGACTCTCCTCGGCACGACGGCTGTCCCAGCACGACGAGGCAGATCAGGACCGCCGCGAGGGGACGGAAGCCCATCAGGGGAACGACCGAATCGCCCCTCGGGACGCGGGCTCGCCACAATCGTCCAGATATAGGACCGACCAGTCCTCACCTCGAGCGCCCAGGATCGTGTACCACCGAGCGCTCTCCCCGAACACCTCCAGCACGGCGTCGGGCGTGCCCGCGTCTCGGTGGTCGTGCGCCGCGAGGAATCGCGGGAAGGCCTTTCGAGAGACCGCCTC
The DNA here is from genome assembly GCA_024638345.1 of Gammaproteobacteria bacterium. Classification (GTDB taxonomy): domain Bacteria; phylum Gemmatimonadota; class Gemmatimonadetes; order Longimicrobiales; family Gaopeijiaceae; genus JAAXGI01. Next base: position 14,460 of record JAHEKL010000015.1, read on the forward strand.
CTGGTGCCACGTGAGCAGGGGCTCGTACCGGTCACTCCCCTCCTCGGCCGCGGCAATCATGAACAAGCTGTAGGCCCTGGGCGCCGCGGGACCGACCGCGAGCCGATCCCCGTAAACGTAGGAGACCGCGAGACCCGATCCATCCCCGCCTCCTGGACTGAACGGCTGGAGGTCCCGCCGGACGTCTGGAATAGAGGGGGGCCACAAGACACCGAGCACGGGGATCATTCGCTGGGCGAGATTGAGCGAGGCTTCACGAAGCCGGGCGTCCTCCGTTCCTGGTATCGCCATCCAAGGCGAGCGAGCGCCATTGCTCGCGGGAATGGCCATGAACCAGTCGAGTCCGGCCGCATCGGGTCGAACTTCGACGTGGCCGCCTCCGCGCGGTCGGAGCTGGCAGGCGGAGCGGTCCTGGGCGGTGGAGCCGTCCGCTATGAACGTACCCACCCGGCTGCCCTGAGCCATCAGGGCGAATTCGGTGCCCGCCTCCCACCTGTCGATCGCGAACCGTTCGAACAGGTCGGGGATGTCGGATGTGTCGGGAAGCGGCGAGTAGTCGCCATCGGATAGCTGGGCGATGGGCAGGATGGTCGCGCGGGATCCTCCTGATCGCTCCACCACGTAGACGAGCGGATCCAAGCTCACCGGCACGAGAGGCTCGGGGGCGGCCGATTCCACGGCTTCGGTCCCGCTCGACTCGACGGCTCGGGGTGCCTCCTCGGGGGCCTGAAGCTCGACCTGGATGCCACCGAAAGCCACGTTGTCGCAGCCGGTGACCCCGGTTATCATCACGAGCCAGACTAGCTGCGGGAATCGCTTGGGGTACATAGGGTTTCAGGGATGGCGACGATCCGATTCGAGCGCCCGGTCGGGGTCGTCCGGCGGTGAAGATCCTCAGAGCGGAAGCTACCCGAGCCGTCCATGGAGCGCAAAGGCCCGAAAAAGCCTGGCCGATTACCGACGGGTACGCCGAGGGGGATCGTGGAAGACGCAGAGCTATTCAAGGATGTGATGTCGCGATTTCCCACGGGCGTGACGATCGTGACCGGGAAGGATGTCTCCGGAGCACCCGTTGGGTTCACGGCCAACGCAGTCGCGTCCGTCTCGCTCTCACCTCGACTGATCCTCGTCTGCGCCGACAAGGCATCCGAATCTTTGGCGGTTCTGCTTCGCACCCGAAGCTTCGCCGTGTCCGTGCTTCGGGCGGAGGACGAGGAGATCGCCATTCGATTCTCGGCCGACGTTCCGGACAACCGTTTTCTCGATCTCGAACTGCGTCCGACGGAGGGGGGCCCACCAGTGCTCGAGAGAGCGTTGGCGTGGATGAGCTGTCGCGTCTGGAAGGAGTTCGAGGCCGGAGACCACGTCGTGCTGATCGGAGCGGTGGTGGATGCCGGTCTCGGGCCGGAAGGGCAGCCATTGGTGTTCTTCCGTCGCGCGTACGGCACCATCGACGCGACCCCGAGAGCATAGGCCGTGCGGCTGGTCCACCTGTCCGACCTCCATCTCGGGTTTCGAGCGTACCTCGAGACCGAAAGAGGCTGGAATGTCCGGGAGCGAGACCTCGCCGGGGCTTTTCGATGGGCGCTGCAGGAGACCGTGCGGCTCGAGCCGGATCTGGTGCTGATCACCGGCGACGTCTTCGATCAACCGAGCCCGCCGAGCACCGCCTTTCTGACGATTCATCGCGGGGTTACTCACCTTCGCGCGCATCTCCCGGCGGTCCCGATCCTCGTCATCGCGGGTGAGAGAGACACACCCAGAAACCCGGCCGATCCGGGACCGGTCGCCGTCCTGGACGCTCTGCCCGGAGTCGAGGCGGCCGCGGGAGCACCGCGTGCCGTCCGTTTTCGAGGGTTCGGGCTGCATGCGCTTCTCCTGCCCTTTCGTTCGGTGGCCCATCCGCCGTATCCGGAGGTGAAGCCGGACAAGGGCGCGCGCTGGAACATCCTGCTGGTGCGCGGCCATCCGACCGATTTGGAGTCGGCAATCCCGGTGGATCCCGCGGACTGGAGCTATGTCGGTATAGGTGGCTCGCATCGGCAACAGGCTTGGGCACCGAACGTCTGGGCGGCCGGGGCGCTGGAGCGACCACTCCTGTGTCCGTGGCGTGAGGCGACCGAGGAGAAGGGCTTTCTCAGCTTCGATCTCGAAAGCGGCGAAGCCGAGTTCCATCCTGTGCAGGGAAGGCCCGTCATGGATCTGGCACCCGTGCGGGTGGCGAGGGAAGACCCAGAGGCGGGCACCCGTCGGCTTCGAGAGCTCCTGCAGGGTGTGCCGGGCGGCATCGAGGGGAAGATCGTGCGGGTCCGACTCAGAGGCGACGTTCTGACACCGAACGAGGGCATCCAGCAGGGGCTGTTGGATGCGATCCGACGACGTTCGACCCATCTGGAGGTTCATGTCGACCACGCCGAAAGCGAGAGGGCCGCAGTAGGCGATCGAGTGGTCGCGGCGATGCAGGAGCTCGTGCTCCCCGATCACCCGCCCATCCCACTCCTGGCCAAGTCCGGCTCGGCCGGGGTGACGCTCCTGACTTCGCGCTCCGAGGCCGAACGGGTCGAGATCCTGAAACGCCTCCTCGGAGGCCCCGCCAAGTCATCTCTCACCGGAAGGATAGCGCTGCACCCCGGACCACCCGAGGACTCTCTGGCCCGGGCGCTGTGGGGAGGCGATGCGGACCCCGAAGTCCTGCTCCGGTCCGTGATGCCTCTACTCGGGTCGTCGCCATCGGAGTCGACGGGCGTGATCCTGGACGACGATCTGCTGGCAAGCCCAAGGGTCGACGATGAGATCGAGATCGGGATACCCGAGATGGAGAGGGAGCTCACCGGTCATCGGGCCGATTGGGTGGAGGCGTCGGGGGACCTCGAGGTTGCGGCACTCGGGTGGGCACAGGAAAGGCAGGACGCCGACTCGAAGCTACAGGCCTACCGTGACCGGGCGTCGGAGCTCCGGGTCAGGATGCGCACGCTCGAGAACGAGAAGGAGAGATCGACCTGCCCGACGTGCGGCCGCACTCTCGGCGTGGAGTTCCAAAAGCTCCTGGAAACCCTGCGAGGAGAGTGGGAGAACGTCGTGCAGGACGGTCGCTGGTGGAAGCGCAGGCGGGAGCAGCTCGACGAGAAGCCGGAGGAATTGAGGAAGCTGGAAGAGCAGGTACTTCGCCTGCAGGTCCGAGTGGAGGAGGCTGCGGAGCGATTGGAGCGCATGCGGGGCGAGGAGGTCGCAATGGGGAGGTCGGTAGGAGTGGGGGATTCAGCCGAGAAGATGGCGTCGCCCGCGCATCCCAATCTTTCTCTAACGGACCCGGGACTCCGCCATGTGCTCAGGCGGACCGGCAGCCTCTTGAGCCGCATCACCGAAGGACAACTGGTTGGCGTCCGACTCGCGGGCTCGCTCCGTGTGGTGACCGCGGAAGGCCATGTCCGTGACGCCTTGGGGTTTGAAACCGCCGCGCTCTCTCTGGCGATGCGCCTCGCACTCTGGATCCATGCGCGGGGCGCAGGTGTTCGTGTCGGCTCTCTGCTGGTCGGGGAGCTACACGAGACACACTCTTACCCTCTCTTCCGCGGCGCGCTCGAGGTTCTTCGCGACCCCGAGCGATGTGGCGCTCCGGTCCTGCTCGTCGCACCCCCGTCCATTCTCGAGATCGAGCCCGAGGCCTTCGATCTCGTGGTGGAGGTCTCGACGGACGGTCAGGGCCGACAAGAGCTGATTCAAACTCCGCTCGGGCAGCCTTCGATCGGATTGCAGGCCAGATCGTCCACGGTGCGGGCGTAGTTCACGTGGCTTCGAACGGTCCCGAAGAGTCGAGCGGTCCCGAAGAGAGGTGGAGAGCGCCCCAACGGTCTAGATGGACGCGCCACCCCGGAGGACACCAGGTTGTCGCGCTGTATTCGACGACGATCGCAGGGCCGGCGATCGGGGATCCGGGGGCCATGTCTTCCCGGCCGATGACCGCGGCTTGGTGCTCGGAGCCCTCGATCCAGACCTTGCTCATGCTTGCCGAGTGCCGCCCGACATCCGAGACACCCTGGATCTGTACGTCCTCTCCCGGCGCCTCGGCCCGGACTCTCACGGTCACCGCCTCGACGATCGAGGATCCCCGGAAGCCGTAGCGGGTCTCGTGTGCCTCGTGGAACGCCTCTACCCAGTCTTCTGCACTGACCGTCAACTCGAAGCTCTGACCCTGATAGCGCGCGTCGATCGTCCGCTCCAAGGTGATCGCATCCGGGTCCGTACCATCCTCGAGCATCTCGTCGAGCGCTTGCCGCTCCAGGTCTTCGATCGCTTCCGCGATGCGTTTCTCAGCACCGGGATCGCCCCCCGGGAGGAGCACTGTTCGTGCCCGATCGCGCACGACCGGGGCGACGAGCATCCCATAAGCGGAGAGGAGTCCGGGGTCCGGAGGGATCAGGGCGCCGCGAAGCCCAAGCCGATCGGTCAGCTCCGCCGCATGTAGCCCGGCCGCTCCCCCGAAAGCGACGAGATGGAAATCCGACGGCAGCAGGCCCCGTTCGACGGAGATCACACGAAGGGCTCTCTCCATGGCAGTGTTGGCGATCTCGATGACTCCTTCGGCAGTTGCCTCAGGAGAGAGTCCGACGGAATTGCCCAACGTGCGCAGATGGGGCTCGATCGCGGCTCGATCGAGTGGCTCGGCTCCTCCGACGAGCCCCCCGACAGGCAGACGGCCCAGCCACACGTGTGCGTCCGTGACGGTCACCGCGTCACCGCCTCTTCCGTAACAGATCGGACCGGGTTCGGCGCCGGCGCTCCGCGGACCCACACGTAGCGCGCCGGCTGGATCGACGAATGCGATCGATCCACCACCTGCCCCGACGGTGTGGATGTCCAGAAGGGGTACAGCGATGGGAACCCCGCCCACCTCTCCCTCGCGCGTCCGCCTCGGAGTTCCGGAGACCAGACTGACGTCCGTCGATGTGCCACCCATGTCGAACGAGAGCACCTTCTCGAGCCCTACGCGGCGAGCCCAGTCCAGAGCGCCGACGACGCCACCCGCGGGCCCGGAGAGCACTGTGTGTACCGGCTCCGCGAGTGAGCGTGCAAGGTTTAGCGCCCCCCCGTTCGAGCCCATCACACGGACCGTGTCGGCTCCGCACTCCGCCTCCAGGCGGGTCAGGTATCCACGGACCCGAGGGCCCACGTACGCGTTCGCCACAGTGGTCGAGGTGCGCTCGAACTCCCTGAACTCAGGGAGGATGCTTGAGGAGGCCGAGACCGGAACCGACACCGCGGAAAGAGCGTTCTCTACGGCGCGCTCGTGGTCTGGGTTCGCGTAGCTGTGCAGAAGCACGATCGCGATCGCCTCCGCTTCTGCCACTACACCCGGTAGCTCGCGGAGAACGTCGGGATCCAACGGCACGATCTCTCGTCCAAGGTGGTCCAGACGCCCCGGAATTCCGATTCGATCCGAACGAGCGACAAGAGGTCGGGGGCGGTGACCGGTGAGCGCGTAGAGCTGAGGACGATTTTGCCTACCGATCTCTATGACATCCTCGAAGCCTTCATTGGTGACGAGCATCACGCGTGCGCCGTCCCGCTCGAGCAGGGTGTTCGTCGCTACCGTGAAGCCGAGGATCAGTCGATATACCTCCGGAACTCCCCCTTCGAACAGCCGGCCGATTCCTCGAAGGATTGCTTCCGCCGGATCCGTCGGGGTCGACGGAAGCTTCAAGGCTGAGAGCCGCCCGTCCCGAAGCAGCAGCAGATCCGTGAAGGTTCCGCCCGTGTCCACCGCCAGTACCGGCGTTGACTTTCCGCGATCACGCCTGGACATTCTGGCCCTCCGTGTCTGCCGCCGTTCGCGTCTCAGCCCGAACACGTCGGGACGAATGAATCTGATTCCGTCGTTCGAGGAGTTCGTCGAGCTCTCCCGCTCGGCCCGACTGATCCCGGTTCGCGCCGAGTTCCTCTTCGATACCGAGACGGCGGTCACGGCCTACCGAAAGCTGATCCGTCCGCCCTTCGGTTTTCTCCTCGAGTCCGTAGTCGGGGGAGAAAAGTGGGCCCGATACACGTTTCTGGGAACCGAGCCGAGCTCGGCATGGCGCATGTCTGGGCGCGAGGTATCTGAGTGGCGCGCGGATTCGGGCTGGGTGTCGATCCAGGTCGACGATCCGCTCCAGGACCTGGATCGACGTCTACGGGACCGATCGCCCGCCGACGTCGCGGGGCTGCCTCGATTCTGGGGCGGCGCGGTCGGCTATTTCGGATACGATATGGTTCGCGACATCGAGCGACTTCCGGAGCTCGCCGAGCGCGACCTCGATCTGCCGGAAATCATGGTCGTCTTCACGGACGTCGTGCTCGCGATCGATAATCTCTTGGGAAGGGCCATGGCGATCCGGGCGATCCCCGTCGAGCCAGACCTTCGAGAGGACGAGCTCCGAGAGCGTTATTCCGCCGCCGCCCACACCATCGCCCGGTTGGTCGAGAGACTACAGTCAGAACCCAGTCCGCCCCCGCTGTCTCTTCGCTCCGAGCCGCCGGCGGATCCTCCGTTCGAGAGCACCATGACTCGGGACGAGTACGAGGACGCCGTCCGGCGGATACGCGAGTACATCCTCGCGGGAGACGCCTTCCAGGTGGTGCTGAGCCAGCGCTTGAGCATGTCATTGGGCGGATCGCCGTTCGAGCTATACCGGGCCCTGCGCTCCCTGAACCCGTCTCCGTACCTCTACTTCATGGAGCTCGATGGATTCAGCCTCGTCGGCTCATCGCCCGAAGTCCTGGCCCGGGTCGAATCCAGG
>JAHEKL010000197.1 GCA_024638345.1 Gammaproteobacteria bacterium
CCCGGTCGAGGGTTCGAGTCTCTGGAAGGAGTCGCTCTGCAAGGGAATGGAGTTTCTATACGTAGACGACGGGGCGGGCCTCGAAGCCGTCAGGTCCGAACTCGAGGGTTCGGGTCGGGTTGCACTGGATTGTGAGGCGGCCGGGTATCACCGGTATTCGGACCGTTTGTGTCTGGTCCAGTTGACCGCACAAGGCCGCACATATCTGCTCGATCCCTTCGCCGTCGATCCCGAAGACACGCTGAGACCCGCGTTGCTGGATCCTTCGGTAGAGGTCTTGATGCACGGGGCCGATTTCGATATCCGGCTTCTCGACCGTGATCTGGGAGTTGGAGTGGCGGGGCTCTTCGACACACAGATCGCCGCTTCTTTGCTGGGCGAAAGGGCGCTCGGTCTCTCCTCCCTCCTGGAAAGCAGACTCGGGATTCGCTTGTCGAAGAAGTACCAGAAGGCCGATTGGGCCAAGCGACCTCTGCCGGAGCCGATGCGTGCCTACGCGGCCCGCGACACCGCTTATCTGGCCGCCCTGGCCGAGGACCTCAAGGAGGAGCTGGATGCGCGAGGGCGGCTGACGTGGGCGATGGAGGAGTTCCGCGAGATGGAGAAAGTACGCTTCGAGGAAAGCAACGGTCGCGACGCGGTCCGGGCGATTCGCGAAGCTCGCGATTTGGATCCGCGGGCCGTGGACCGACTGAGGAAGGCCCTAGCCTGGCGTGACGAGATCGGACTCGAGCTCGATCGGGCGGTGTTCCGAATCGTGGGTGATTCCGTGCTGGTGGAGGCCGCGCGTTCGAATCCACCCACGATCGACGCCCTGGGAGCGTTACGGGGAATGGGCTCGGCCGTGCTCGATCGCTGGGGGCAGGACCTGCTCGCGCGGTTCGCGGAGATCGACCGCCTACCCGATGATCAAGTCGTCGGCTATCCGGCCCGCGTTCGCAGCTCGAACGGCGCAGGGCGACGCCCGACACCCGAAGTCGAGGAGCGACTCGCGAGGCTGAAGGCGGTGCGCAACAAGCGGGCAGTTGCGCTGAAAGTGGACCGGGGCACGCTGCTCTCCAATTCCATCCTGCAACTGATCGCGGAGTCCCCGCCCAGCGACCCGAAAGAACTGGAAACGGTGAACGGGATGCGACGCTGGCAGGCGGAGCTGCTAGGGGACGAACTGGTCGCAGCGCTTTGAAGACGGCGCGGAGCGAGCTCACCCAGCCGTGAGTTCGACTGCGCTTCAGCAATTACCTGAGAGGAACCGGAGGGCGAATGGCTTCGGAGATGCTTGAACGAGAAGATCTCTCGATATACGTGGTGGCGGGGGTGCCCAAGAGCTTCAAGAAGAAGCTACAGAAGTTCGTCGGATCGGAATCCAAGTCCGACGGGGACGTGATGCTCTTGGATGAAGAGATGACGGAATGGGTCTTGGCCCAGGTCAAGGGCGAGAAGCGTCGTAGTCACGAGAAGACGCCCGGCTCGTCCGCCCTGTGGAGGGCGTATCGCGCACTCAGCGCGGCGCGTTACCACCTACAGGACCAGCCCATAGAGGCGAAGATTCGAAATCTGAGGGACCAGATCGAGGAGCTGTGGAGAGACACGAGCCCGTTGCACGAGGAGCCCGAAGAGGAGCTGGAGGAGGTGGGCTGATCCGACTTCGGCCTGCTAGACCGACTCCTCCTCCCTGACCTTGCAGTCGATACAGTATCTCGCATGGGGAAGCGCGTCGAGCCGCTCGAAGCCGACTGAGGCGCCGCAGGTGTGGCAGGTCCCGAAGCTCTTGGGATCATCGTACAACCTGCGCAGGGCCTCCTCGATCCTGTAGAGGTATCGACCCTCCTTCGTGGCGAAGAGCGCAGCCTTCTCGCGCTCCATCGCTTCCGTCCCCTGGTCCGCCATGTGGTCGGTGTACGCCGCTAGGTCGGAGTCGGCGGACTCGCGATCGGCTTTGGCCATCTGGTCGAACAGTCCAAGCGAACGCAGAGCCCTGGCTCGCTCTGCGAGCAGGCGCTTCTCGATGTGCTCCAACTGAGCCTTCTTCAACATCCGGCTGGTTCCGACCTGAAGAAACCCTCGTGCGTAGCCCGGGTAACCCGCGACGCGGGTCGTTCCGGTGTCGCGACAGCACGAGAAGATACCGATTCGTCATGCGCGAGTCTACAGCGGAGGAGTGCCGTGAAGACGATTCACTGTGGACGCTGTGGAGAGCAAAAACCGGCTCTGGAAAAGGCCCCGTTTCGCAACGAGCGCGGGCAGAGAATCCAGGCGCGGGTATGTGTCGACTGTTGGGACGCATGGCTCAAGCACCAGACCCTGCTGATCAATCACTACGGGCTCGACCCGCGCGAGCAGAAGTCGCGGGATTTCCTGTATTCCCAAATCGACGAGGTCCTGCTCGGGGACGGCCAGGCCGAGCAGGTCGATACGACCAAGCAGGGAAGCATCGAGTGGTGAAGTCGGAGCCGTCGGCTCGGTCCGGCCCCCAGGCCTGAGGGCTGCCCTCAGGGGAGAGCCACGCCTTCTCCGGCGAGCACGGGGGCGATCTCTTCCAGTGCGTTTTCGAGCGTCTCGCGCTCGATGATGAGCGGCGGAGCGAATCGAACCACCTGGCGGTGCGTTTCCTTCGCAAGGATCCCGCGCCGCATCAGCGCTTCGCAGAAGAGCCGCGCCGGACCCGAGGATTCCCGGATCACTACTCCGATCATCAGGCCCTTGCCGCGGACGTGGTCCACGTGCGGCGAGGCGATGCCCCTGAGCTCCTCCATGAACCACGCGCCGATCTCATCGGTGCGCTGCGGCAGCTGCTCGTCGAGGATCACGCCGAGGGCGGCGCGGGCCACGGCCGCACCGAGGGGATTGCCCCCGAACGTCGATCCGTGATCCCCTGGCTGAAAGACGTCCATGTACTCGGAGTCGGCGATCGCAGCCGAGACTGGATAGACGCCGCCACCCAGCGCTTTGCCGACGATCAGCACGTCGGGTCGGACCCCTTCCCAGTCGCAGCAGAACAGCCGCCCGGTTCGGCCCAATCCGGTCTGGATCTCGTCGGCCATGAACGCGACCCCTTCGCGTCGACAGATTTCTCGGGTGGCAGCCAGATAACCTTCCGGGGGCACCACGACCCCCCCCTCTCCCTGAATGGGCTCGATCAGGAAGCCAATGGTGTTCTCGTGGACCGCAGCACGAAAGGCATCGATGTCGCCATACGGGACCGTGCGGAACCCCGGAGTGAAAGGTCCAAAACCCCTCCGGTAGCCCTTCTCGGAAGAGAACGAGATAATGGTGATGGTCCGGCCCGCGAAATTCCCACCGCAGACGATGATCTCACCTAGTCCGTCCGGTACGCCCTTCACCTCCGATCCCCACTTGCGGACCATCTTGATCGCCGTTTCCACAGCCTCGGCACCGGTGTTCATCGGAAGCGCCTTCTCGAAACCGGTCGCCTGGCACAGCTCGGCCAAGAAGGGACCCATCTGATCGTTGTGGAACGCGCGTGAGGTCAGCGTCAGCCGCTCTAGCTGCTCCCGAGCGGCACCTATGACCCGCGGATGGCGGTGTCCCTGATTGAGCGCAGAGTAGGCCGAGAGCATGTCGAGGTACCGCTTCCCTCGAACGTCCCAGACCCACACGCCCTCCCCCCGGTCGAGGACGACGGGCAGAGGTTCGTAGTTATGAGCACCCCAACGGTTCGCTTCATCGATGAAGGCGCGGGCATCTACCTCGACGGACTCGGTCACTCTGCGATACCTGAAGATGGGTTCGGTTTCTGGCGCTCGGACGAGAGAAGCCGACCATCCTCCCCTCCAACACCGCCAGCCTACTTCCCGAGTCTATCTCGACACCCGAGGGACGATCAAGGCCCCCGACATCGGTAAGTCACCAAGACCTCTCGTCTTGCCCCGCCACGACGGGCCCCTTACCGTGGCGGGATCATGACTCCGGGCTTTGCGGCGTTTCTGGCGGTTCTCCCGATACTCATTGCGGGAGTCCTGCTCGTTGGATTCAGGGTTCCTGCGAAGTGGGCGATGCCCATCGTGTATGTCGCGGCCGTCGTGTTGGCCTTCGGTGCTTGGCGTGTGGAGATCGTGCGGCTCGTGGCAGCCACCATCCAAGGCCTCTTCATCTCGTTCGACCTCCTCTTCATCATTTTCGGCGCCATCCTCCTCCTTCACACGTTGGAGAGGTCGGGTGGCGTAAGGGCGATCCGCAGCAGCTTCCACGGAGTCAGCGACGACCGTCGGGTACAGCTCGTGATCATCGCGTGGCTCTTCGGCTCGTTCATCGAAGGAGCGGCGGGATTTGGAGCTCCAGCGGCCGTGGCTGCGCCGCTCATGGTCGCGATGGGCTTCCCTGCCGCGAGCGCAGTCATGATCGGCATGATGATCCAGAGCACGCCGGTGACGTTCGGTGCGGTGGGAACGCCGGTGCTGGTGGGTCTCTCGGGTGGGCTCGGCGGTGGCGAGTTCGACGCGGCGATCGCGGCTGCGGGCCTGGACATGGCGGACTACCTGCGACTGGTCACTCGAAGGATCGTGGTGCTACACGGCATCGCGGGGGTGCTCATGCCGACCTTCATGGTCGTGATGCTCACCAGGTTCTTCGGTGAGAACAAGTCGTGGACGGAGGGGCTTTCAATCATCCCCTTCACTCTCTTCGGCGGCGTCGCCTTCGTCGTACCCTACATCGTGATCGGCTTCGTATTCGGGCCCGAGTTTCCGTCTCTTCTAGGAGCGCCGATCGGATTGGCGATCGTGGTGACCGCCGCTCGACGCGGCTTTCTGCTGCCCGAGGACACCTGGGAGTTTCCGGAAACCTCCCGATGGCCGTCGGACTGGGTGAGCGGCCTCGAGGTCACGGAGGAAGAGATGCCGGCGGGTCGAGACGTATCGGCGATGGTAGCCTGGGCGCCCTACGCCCTGCTCGGGCTTCTACTCGTTCTGACCAGGCTTCCTCAGCTCCCCATTCAGGCACTTCTTCAGGCGCCCGCGATCGCCTGGACCGACATCTTCGGGACCGGGATCGATGCGAGGACCACACCGCTCTACTTGCCTGGATTCGTGCTGGTGGTGGTCGTGGGCATCACCTTCTTCATGCACCGGATGAGCGGCTCGGCTCTGGTGGCCGCGACGAGGGATGCGGCCCGAGTTTTGGTCGGCGCGGGATTCGTGCTCGTCTTCACCGTCCCCATGGTCCGCGTGTACATCAATTCGGACATCAATTCTGCGGGGCTGGCGAGCATGCCCCTCGAGATGGCGGAGTGGGTGGCCACTTCCGTCGGTGGCGTCTGGCCGATGTTCGCGGGGATGACCGGCGCCCT
>JAHEKL010000016.1:0-7103 GCA_024638345.1 Gammaproteobacteria bacterium
CGAATCCACCGCCCAGCACCTGAGTGATCAGGATGTAGTCGCCCGGCTCGCTGAAGGTGGCGGTCGTCGTTGCCAGGGCCTCGCCCGGTCCGACGACGAACTCGTTCTCGCTGAACGTAACGACGCCCAATACGTCCGGCGGTCCCGAGTACTTCGCCCAGAAGACAGTGAAGGTCTTGGGCTCACCCGTGTACGGCGCGACCTCCGGATAGGCCTCGGGGCTCGGCTGAGATACGGCCAGCGTGAGCGTCATCGGCTCTCCCACCCGCGCCGAGAACGGCCCGATGCGCTTGCCGCCGCGCAGTCCCTTTCCAATCCCCTCGGGACCCTCGGGCTCCACGAAGCGCACCAGCGGAGCCATCGACCCTCCCCGATCGGCACGGTCCGTGGGAAAGAACAGGTCGTCGACGCGGTAGTAGTCCGATCCTGGGTGCGCCGGAGCCTCGAAGTACTGGTAGTCTCGACCCAGGTGCCAAACGATGCGCTCTTCGCTGTCCCGGGGCACGTTCACCGTGAAGACGCAGTAGTGCCGCTGCTTGTTTCGGGCCTGCATAGGCACCGGGTTGAAATACGTGGGCTGAATCCCGTTGTACCGCTCGGGCTCGATGTAGTTGTTCGGGCCCACCGGAATCTCGAGCGCCTCGTCGAAGTTCAGGTTGAAATAGCCGAGGCACAGTGTCGCCGAGCCATCCTGCTCGAGGTGCCATCCGTCGAAGACCGGAATCACTGGCTGACCGGATGGGCGGAGCATTCGTACGCCCCACTCGCCGGCGTTGCCGGGAATCCGTTCGGACCACTGCTGGGCGTCCAGGGACGTCGATCCCAGCACGAGGGTGCCAGCGATCCATGCGCCCAAGTAAGCCCGAAGCCGCGACCTCATTATTGATCTCCAGCCAGGTCCGAAGCCCGCTCTTCCAAGGCGCGCTCGCGCTCCTGGACCATCTGCTGGAACTGCTCCTCGCTATCGAAATAGGTCAGCCCGAGTCGAATGTGTCCCATCTCGTCGATGCTTCGGTCCCCTCCGGTCACCCACTGATCGGGGTCCGGGTTGTGCGGGTTCTCCGTCGTGTTGTCGAAGACCGAGGTCATGAGGAGCACGGTGCCCTTGGGGAACAGGGGCGCAGCATGGTCCTCGTAGAGGAACAGCGTATGCCATCCGTGATCCCAGTTGAGCTTGTTGACGACTTCCCAACGTCCGTCCGGGTAGATCGCTTCGAGCACCTCGTACTTCCCACGCAGGTGCATGTGGCCACGGATGCTGTGCATCATGGCCGGCCGGTCCAGGACGTGAACGCCCTTCACCGTCGCGACGCTGTGGGGAGGGATCAGGATATCCGAGTGATCGTGGAAGCGACCGCTGGGATCGCGCGCCCCGCTGCGTGGGCTGAAGTTCCCGCTATACGTGGTCATGCTGGTCTGCATCTGGACGTCACCCATGCTGTAGAACTCGGGCTCGAAACCGTCGGGGTAGAACCAGACGGCGACCTCGAGCGCAGCCTCGATGTCGTGACCGTACGGGTGGTAGTGCAGACCCCAACTCACGCTCGATCCTGGGCGAATCAGGCGACCCTGGTTGTCCGGAAAGATCCGACCCTCGGTTCCCACGGCCGAGTCGATCAACTTGATCCTTCCCGACTCCGGCTCCATCGGATCCGGCATTTCACCGGGCATGATCAGGCCGGGGTTGGCGTGGTGGAACACGCGTCTGGCCTCGAAGCTGTGCGGCCGCACCGCCACCGCCCGTATCCAACGGTCCCGGGTCAGTGGCTCTCCGTCGATCTGAACGTCCTCGAGGGGCGTGATGGGCGTGGGCCACTTGTCCATGCCATCGGCCACCACGTTGTAGATCGGCGAACGGAGCACCATATCCGGGGTCCCGAGCTCGGACTCGAACTCCCAGGTCTTTCCGTCGGGCCAGGCGATGGGCTGAGGTAGGTCGGTCCGTTCCCCTAGGGCCATCCCCGAGTCGATCCAGTCGACGATGGTCCGAATCTCGTCGACGCTCAGAGAGGGGTCGTTCTTGAACTCCGTGACGCCGACGGTCCGATCGATCGGCCACGGGGGCATCTGGCGCTTCGAAACCTTCTCCCTGATCAGGGGGGCGAACGCTCTCACGTCCTCAAAGGTCTGGAGCGGCATCGGGGCGACGCTTCCGTCCCTGTGGCAGGTCTCGCAATTGGCCTGGATGATCGGAGCCACGTCCCTCGCGAAGGTCAGGTCCGTCCTCGGGTTCGGGATGAGGGTGACCATCGCCGGATATGGACCGTCCGCATCTTGTGCAGAAAGCGGGGCGGGAGCGACCGAGAACGCCACCGAAGCCGCGATGAGAAGCACGCCGACACTCCGTACGAGCGACGCCTGAATTCCGTTCATGACCCGTTCCCCCTCCTGTTCGTCCAAAATGGGTGCCGATTACACCGACTAAATCCTACGCGCGAGCGGGAGGAGAGGCAAGATCCGCAAGGCCCTCAGCCCTCTCACGAGACCCGCTCGTGGGTCAGCCTCTCAAGCGCCGGTGCCGACATGGTTCTCTATGTTCTTCAATTGCTGAGTCCAGCCGCCTTCGTTCCTCAGAAAAGCCTCTTGGCGTCGGACTTCAGGCAGCGCGTCGAAGCCGGACTCCGTGATCGTCAGACGCGTCCCTTCAGCGGTTGCCTCGAGATCGAACTGGACTAGCGTCGTGGGATCGGCGGAATAGTCCACATCGGGATTGACGGCCGTCGGCTGCCAGCGAAACGAGAACGACCGCTCAGGGTCGATCGTCTCCACCACGACCTCCATGACGAGGTGCTCGTAGCCTGGATGCGTGATCCTGCCCTGGGTCGCCTGACCGCGTACGAAGGGTGACTCAAGATCGACTCCGAACCACTCCCCGAACTCCTTGTAGTCGGTGAGGGCTCGCCAGACCCGGGAGACCGACGCGCTCAGCTGGATCCGTTTCTCAATGCGGTCTTCGGTCGAGTCACTCATATCCCTTCCTACAGAAGCCCGAAGAAGATCCAGCATACGACGGCTCCGACCACGGACATCGACAGTCCCCACGCGAGCACTTTAGCGAAGAGTGCCTTCCTGTCCTCGGAGTCGGGGGCCGCCGCGATGCAGATGGCCCCGATCGTCGAGAGCGGTGAGACGTCGACGAGGTGGCCACCCACATTGATCGACGACGCGATCGCCAGAGCGTCCGCACCGAGTCGCTCTGCCAGGCCGGGAACCGTGGGCAGGAACGTGGGAAGGACGACTCCGACGGTGCTCGAGTACGCCGAGATAATCCCGGAGACGAAGGCCACGACACCCGTCACGCTCGTCGGAGTCGAGATCGCCACGAGGCCGTCCACGATCATGTCGATGCCTCCGGTCTCGGCCAGCACCGACACGAGCGTGGACACGCCGCAAACCATCAGGATCGTGCTCCATGGCACGGCGAGGACGGCCTTTTCCTCATCCGAGGCGCGAGCGACGAGGAGAATCGCCACCGCGGCGAACGCCCCGACGACGATGTCCAGGCGGAAGACGATCACGGCGACCAGCAGAGCCGCGATGACACCGATCGTCAGCCACTGATCACGGTTCAGAGGCTCGCGCCCCTCGGCGCTCATGTGCTTCTCGACATCGGCGGAGCGTCCGCTCCGGAGCAGCTTCCACCCTCCGAACGCGAGGTATCCTATGAACGCCACGGCAGTCTGCGCGATGAAGGTGTTCCAGTAGGTCTGCCACTCCACGCCCGCGAGTCCGGCCTGGGCCATGAGCTCGTTCGCCACGATGCCGGTCGGCGCGATCGGGGAGTAGGTTCCGGCGTTCACGCCGTTTCCCACCATGATGACCATCAGGAACCCGCTGATTCCGATCCGCCCCGCGGCCGACATCGCCACCGGTGCGATCAGCGCCGCGCCAGCGATGTTTCCCGCCCCGAGGGTCGCGATCGCGACGGAGAGCCCGAAGAAGACGATCGGGATCATCCCGATGTTGCCATGGGCGAGCCTCACGCTCTGTCGGGCGATCTTGGTCAGCGTGCCGTTCACCTGAGCCAGGGCGAAGAGCAGCATGACCGCCACGAGCACCACGAAGAGCGAAGTGGGAAAGCCGCCCGTGACCTGGGACGCACTCATGCCTCCGAAGCCGATCCCGACGATGTACGCGGCGGCGAGGGCCAGAAGGCCCACGTTGATCCTCAGGACTACGCCCACCACGACCGCGACGACGAGGGCGACGAGGGAAATCCATGCTAGGCTCAACGGCTGCCTCCTAGAGTCGATCGGACAGGGGCTGTGGACAGGGTCTCAGACCCGATTCCCGACATATCCGCGGAGCGCAGGGATCACTCGACCCCGCGACATCGCGTTCCTCACCTCTTGATGGATCTCGCCCGCACGCGGGTCCAGCGTCCGAATCTCGCCCGCCTCGATGGCGTACTCCGGAACACCGTCACGGTAGCCCACCCGGTTCGAGGCCAAGGCCGTGATGCGATCTCCCGGGGTCACAATGCCCGTCAGATTCAACGGATCGGCCGCGCTGATTACCACGAGCCGCGCGTTCCGCTCGCTCGAGCGGGTCTTTCGTAGCGAACCCACCGCCTCCGGAAGGGCGAATTGCTCCCCCGAGAACCCAGTCACGAAGCGGCCCCCACGAATCTCTCCCCGGGCCTCCAGCCGTCGGTAGGCCATCAGCAGCTCTCGCCAGGGCACGCTCAGGACCTCTCGCGCCAGGAGCTTGCGGAACACCACGCCGTACCGCCTCAGAAGAGTCCAGGCCAGCTTCTCGAGCCACTCGGGTTCCAGGGGCCGACGGCGGTCCGTCGGCGCCGGGTCGATCGAAGGCTCCGAGCGCCCCGAGCGGAGCAGGCTCCAACGGCCCGCGGTGTCGACTCCGTAAGGGACCGACTTTCGTCTTCTGCGCCGGACGCTCCCATCGAACGGCTTTCTCCGCTCTGACGGAGTCAGCAGCGCTCGAAGGCCGGCGAAGCCGTCCGAGGTGACGTAACCGAACGCGGCGAGCTCGCCGAGCGCGGATTCGACCTGCGTTCTGAGTAGCCCCGACTCCGCGACCAACTCGTCGAAGAACGAGGCCCCTCGGCGCTCGAGCGTGTCATTGACCCGACTTGCCGCTTCACTGAGACCCGGCTCAGGGTGACCGTTTGCGATCCGTAGCCAGGCCTCGGCGTTCTCTCTCAGGAAGAGCGAGACGGGCGACGATCTGAGCGGCCCCGTCGTCTGGAGACCCGCACCCCCGTTCACGGGCGGGCGCAGCCGACCCCACATGACCCGTCCGGTCAAGCAGAGCTGGTCGAGGAGCTCCGGCGTGTACTCGTCGCATCTGGCCGCGAGCACGTCGGGCTCCCAGCCTACCGCCGGCAGCTCGAACCCGTCGAGACCTGCCAGAATCGCCGCCAGCCCGTCGACTCCGGAGACCTGGTCGCCATGTGAGGCACGCTGCCAACGAAACAGAAAGCGCATGAAGTCGGCGGGGGTGACGGGCTCGATCTCTGCCCGAAGCCGATTGAGCGTGTACCGATGGATCCGAGCGAGGAGTCTTCGCTCGCACCATTCACGCTCCTCTCGACCCGGCGTGAACGAACCCCTCAGGACGAATCCCTGACCCTCGAGCTCGTGGAGGGCCATGTCCGCCTCGGCCTCGGAGACACCGAGCGACACTGCCAACTCGAGCGGAGTCGTGGGTCCGACGATCTCCAGCCTTCCGCGCAAGAGCTCTCGGATGGCGGCTGGGCGGTCGTTCGGCCGGTCCAGCGCCCCGACCTCCGCGATTCTCTCGGTGGCCACCCAGAGAACGCGGCCCTCCGTTCCGTTCCCGGTCGATCGGGTCGCGCGCTGAACCCTCCCGCCCCCGATCAGCTCCTCCAGATACGCACTCCAAGCGGGGCCGCCCCGCGCCACTTCCTCCTGAGAGAGGAACCCGCAGACGAGGAGCGCGTCGTGGAGTTCGTCCGCGTTTTCCGCTTCTGGCCAGGCCTCGAGGCGGACCCGATCGATCGCGGCCTCGTCCAGGGCACCGAGGTCCTTCGCGGACGATGGCTCGAGGGCCCTGCGGCTGACGACCGCGCGCACACGACGCTCCTCCAGCCCCGCTTCGTCGAGGAAGGCGTACGGTCGCGCCGTCAGGAGCTCATGCGAGAACGTGGACGGCTCCGGGGTGTCGCGAGCGATGCAGCGGATCTCGCCGTCATGGATGCCGCGCAGGATTTTCGTGAGCCGCTCAATGTCCATCATCTCGTCCAGACAGTCGTCGATCGCCTGTCGCACGAGCGGGTGATCCGGTACCTCCCGGTCACCGACGATCGTCTCGATACAGGCGTTCGCATCCGGAAACACCGCGGAGAGCAGGTCCTCTGCCTCCATCCGCTGGATCTGGGGAGGCGTCCTGGATCCTCCTCGCCAACGGAGGAGCGCGAGGGAGAGGTGCGCTGCCCAGCGCCAACGTACCTGGAACATGGGCGCGTCCAGGAGTGCCTGAACGAGGATCTCGCGTACGCTGTCCGGATGCAGATAACGGAACACGTCCTCCAGCGGGAAGGAGTGCTGGGGCCCTAGAGAAAGAAGGACCCCTTCGTGCGTCGCCGCCGCCTGGAGCTCGAAATTGAACTGACGGCAGAAACGCTTTCGTAGCGCGAGTCCCCACGCCCGATTCACGCGGCTCCCGAATGGCGCGTGGAGCACGAGCTGCATCCCTCCGGCGTCGTCGAAGAAACGCTCGAGGACGAGCGTGTCCTGAGAGGGGATTTCGCCCAGGATCCGTTTCCCCTCGGCGAGATACTCCACGATCTGGAAGGCGGCCCCCTCGGGAATTCCCGCCTCGGAGGCCAGCCATCGAATCACGTCGTCTCGATCTCCGGCCTCACCGTTGCCCGGGCGCCCCGCGCCCGTGGGGTCGCTCCTGACCTCGCCGAGACGGTGGCTCACCTCGGCGCGGAGACCGGCCACCGACTCCGACAGCTCGGTGCTGCGGTCCGGAGCCTCCCCCAACCAGAACGGGATCGTGGGGGGCTCTCCGTGGGCATCCTCGACTCGAACCACGCCCGTCTCGACCTTGAGGAGACGCCACGAGGCGTTTCCGAGTTGGAAGATGTCGCCGGGAATGCTCTCGATCGCGAA
>JAHEKL010000016.1:7113-13820 GCA_024638345.1 Gammaproteobacteria bacterium
GTCCTCGTCGACAGAACCGACCGTGTGACCCTCGGGCTCGAGCACGACGCGGAAGTCGGCGTTGTCCGGGATCCCGCCGCCGCAGGTGATGGCGGCCAGACGGGCGCCTCTCCGGCCGCGTACTCTCCGATTCACGCCGTCGCGGTGCACCAGCGCTCCCCTTCGCCCCCGCCGGGTGGTGAACCCCCCGGAGACCATCTGGAGCACCTCCGAGAACGCTTCAGGGGTGAGATCACGGTAAGGGTATGCACGACGCATCAGCTGGAAGAGCTCGTCTTCGCCCCAGTCCTCACAGGATGCCTCCGCGACCACCTGCTGGGCGAGGAGATCCATCCGACGCTCCATGATCGTCACCCGGTCGAGCTCTCCACGCTTGACCGCGCGGAGGAGCGCAGCCGACTCGACCAGATCGTCCCGTGTCATGGGGAAGAGCCGACCCTTGGGGGTGCCGTGCACCGTATGACCGGACCGGCCGACTCGCTGGAGAAACGTGGCGATGCGTCGGGGCGAGCCGATCTGACACACGAGGTCGACATGCCCGACGTCGATGCCGAGTTCGAGTGAGGCAGTGGCTACGAGAGCCTTGAGCTCACCGCTCTTGAGACGGTGTTCCGCGTCGAGTCGGATTTCCTTCGAGAGGCTTCCGTGGTGGGCGGTGACGGCGTCGCTACCAAGTCTCTCCTCCAGATCGCGCGCCGCGCGCTCGGCGAGCCTGCGGGTGTTGACGAAGACCAGCGTCGTCTTGTGCGCCTCGATCAGCTCGACCAGTCGAGCGTAGACCTCTTCCCAGACCTCGGCCGACATGACCGCTTCGATGGGGGATCCGGGGATCTCGAGGCCGAGGTCGAGCTCCCGGATGTGACCCTCGTCCACGATCGCGCAGCGCGCCTCTCCATCCGAATCCAACCCACCGGCCCCCACGAGGAACCGGGCCACTTCCTCGATCGGCTTCTGGGTCGCGGAGAGCCCGATCCGGACGAGCCGATCTTCGACCACGTGCTCGAGGCGTTCCAGAGTCAAGGACAGATGCGCTCCCCGCCGGGAGTCCAGCACGGCATGGATCTCGTCCACGATCACGGTCCGCACGGTCCGGAGCATGTTCCGGCTCCGCTCGGCGGTGAGAAGCAGGTAGAGCGACTCCGGGGTGGTGACCAGAATGTGCGGCGGGGTCTGGAGCATCGCCCGGCGCTCCGCCTGCGTCGTGTCGCCACTTCGGACGGCCGCGGTGATCCGGACCGGCGGAAGCCCCATCTCCTCGGCGATCTGCCGGATCTCCCGCCGTGGCTCCGCCAGGTTTCGGTGGATGTCCGCGCTGAGTGCCTTGAGTGGGGACACATAGACGATGCGGGTCTCGTCCGGCAGCTCGCCTTGTCCGACCCCTTCTGTCAGGAGCTCGTCGATCCCGTTCAGGAAGGCGGCCAACGTCTTTCCCGATCCGGTGGGAGCGGATATGAGCGTGTGCTCGCCTCTCCGGATCGCCTCCCAGCCCAGACGCTGAGCGGGCGTGGGTGCCTCGAAGCGTTGATCGAACCACCGGCGAACGGCCGGGTGGAAGCTACGCATCGTCCAGTCCGCGCCCGAGATCGCCCGGTCTAGTCATTCGAGTGCGCGTGAAAGAGATCCCCGGCGTCCGGGCCTTCTCCCGTGATGGTCAGGAGAAGGGCAGTGTCCTCGAGAGCGCGAATATCCTGGGCGTGTCCCGGTCCGAAGAAGAGCACCTCGCCTCGGGAGATCTCGAACTTCTGGTCGCCAACGCGATACCGAAGCCGTCCCTCGAGGATCTGAAGGGTCATGGGCGAAGCCGCATGGTGCGTGTCCGCCGCGACGCCCTCCGCGATCACGGTGAGGGTGAGTCGAAGCGGACCCTCCTTGACCAGGGTTCGGCCGATCCGTCCGCTCCGGAGGTAGTGCTCGTCCTCCCGAAGCTCGGCAACCTGCTCGTGTAGGTCGAAGGTGAGCTCGTCACCGGTGAGTGCTCGACTGAGCGAGGACATGCGAACCTCCAGGAGGGAAGAGTGGACGACGCGCCGGCTAAAGGTGGGGTGCACCAGACGGGATGTCGAGGCGGTGGGTGGGCATGTCGGGATCATGAAGGAGCATCGCGAAGCGCTCGACCGGCAGTATCTTGACGGCATCGGTTCAGAGGAGGAGGCCTTCAACCAAGGTGTGGTCCGAGTTGTGTCAGACGACTCTCTGATTGTTTCGGCTGTTCGGACTCCGATCGGATCTCTCGGCGGAGTGCTATCGACGATGCCCGCCCCCGAAATGGGGGCGGCCTGTATTCGGGCCGCGCTGGAGCGAGCCGAGGTGGCACCGGAGGAGGTCGACGAGGTGATCATGGGGAACGTGGTCAGCGCCGGGGTCGGTCAGAATCCGGCGCGCCAGGCGTCGATCCGCGCCGGCGTCCCCACTTCGGTCGGCGCCGTGAGCATCAACAAGGTCTGCGGGTCCGGTCTCAAGGCGGTCATGCTCGCCGATCAGGCGATCCGGCTCGAGGAAGCCGACATCGTCGTGGCGGGGGGGATGGAGAGCATGAGTCTGGCGCCCTACCTGCTACCCGGGGCACGTCAGGGCTACAGGATGGGCCACGCTCAGGTCGTCGACTCGATGATCCGGGATGGTCTCTGGGACGTCTACGGAGACGAGCACATGGGGCACTACGGCGACCAATGCGCCGTGAAGCACCGCTTCACGCGTGAGGCGCAGGACGACTATGCCGTGCGTAGCTACGGGCGGGCCTTGAAGGCTGCCGAGGACGGTTTGTTCGACCAGGAGATCCTGCCCATCGAGGTTCCCGGTCGACGCGGGGTAACCAGCGTGACCCGAGACGAGGAGCCTAGCCGTTTCGACGAGGCGAAGCTCCGCGCGCTGCGTCCCGCGTTCTCGCAGGACGGCACGGTGACGGCGGGGAACGCATCGAGCGTGAACGACGGAGCTGCCGCCTTGGTCGTGGCGTCGGAGTCCACGTGTCGGAGTCGCGCACTGCGGCCCCTGGCTCGGATCGAAGGTGGGGCGACCCACAGTCAGGCTCCGGAATGGTTCACGACCGCGCCGATCGGAGCGATACGTAAGCTGCTCGATCGGACCGGGTGGAGCGCGGACGACGTGGACCTGTTCGAGATCAACGAAGCGTTCGCTAACGTCAGCATGGCGGCTCAGGTCGAGCTGGGGATTCCCGACGAGAAGCTGAACGTCTACGGTGGGGCGGTGGCCCTGGGGCACCCGATCGGGGCCACTGGAGCCAGGATACTGGTGACGCTGCTGAACGCGCTGCGCCGAACCGGGGGCGAGCGGGGGATCGCTGCCCTGTGTATCGGTGGAGGGGAGGCGGTCGCGTTGGCCGTGCGGCTGACCGGCGAACCTTAGGGGGTCCCAGCGCGATCGGGCTCGAGAGCCTACCCGCTCCGGGAGCCGCTCCCGGGCGACCGCCTTTCTGGACCGAGTCGAGTCAGTCCCGAGCCTCGTAGACCGCAGACAGCAACTCCTTCATGATCTCCGGTGTGCCTGCCGCGAGGCTGAACGCCTGAGCGTCACGGAGGGCACGGTTCATCCAGTGGCTCTCCATGAACGCCTCCGCACCGTGCAGGTGGGCGCAACGCCGGATCACGTCCCGGACCAACTCGAAACAGAAGACCTTGAGCATCCAGATGTCGCGTTCCACGTCTTCATTTCGATTCAGGCGCTCCGCGACCCTGTAGGCAAAATGGCTCGAAGCGGTGAGACGGGCTTCCTGAGTCGCGAGCTCGTGTCGGATCGCCTGCTTCCGAACGAGCGGTTCCCCCATTCGGGTTCGACCGCTGCAGAAACCGATCGTTCGTCGCAAGACCGAGCGCCCCATCGCATTCACGCTCAGCGCACCGAGCAGACGTTCACGCTGTAGTCCCCCGAGCAGGTATAGGAAGCCGCGGCCGGGTTCCCCCAAGAGATGATCGACGGGGACGAGGCAGTCATGGAAGACTACCTCACCCAGGTCACCACTTCGGAGACCCGAGGTTTCCAGGCGTGTCTGCGTGACTCCCGGCGTCGCGCAGGGAACGAGGACCAATGCGGCCGACCAGGGCGGGATCCGCTCCTGCAGTCTCGCCAGAACCACCAGAGCATCCGCCTGAGAGCCGTTCGTGATGTAGCGCTTGCTCCCGTTCAGCACGATCCCCTCCGGCCGGCGCTCCGCCACGGTTCGGATCGCGTTCATGTCCGCGCCCGATTCCGCTTCGGTCGCGGCCAGCCCCAGGAGCGCGCTTCCCCTCCGACCAGCCTCGACCCACTGGCGCGTCGCGTCGTTCGAGGCCAGGTGATCCAGGAGGGGGACGACCATACCCGCGTGGGACAGGACGGAGATGGCGAGGCCGGTCGCGAGGCTCGAGCCCAACTCCTCCGCGAGCGCGATCTCTCCCGGGGCCAGCCCTGGCGAGCGCGTGCCCCCTTTTCTAGGCGGATCCGTGCGGAAGAAGTCGGCGGCGCCCATCTCCGCGATCAACCCTCGGGGGAATCGACGCGCTGCCTCCCAGTCCTCGAGCTTGGGCGCGACGCGTTGTTCGAGGAAAGCGCGTAGCGAGTCGGATCGCTCCGAATACCCAGCCATGTTGTCTAGAAGCGATCGAGGGGATCGTCGGTCGCCGGCTCAGCCACCCGAGTCTCGACGTACGCGATGAGGTCGTCGAGGGTCCGGACGTGATCCATTTCGAAGAGGTCGAAACGAATTCGGTAGCGATCACTGACCACCGAGATCAGCTCGACGAGGTCCATCGAGTCCCGAACAAGAAGTGTGATGTCGGACTGCCCGTCGATGGGACCCGCGTAGTGAAGGCATCGACGGACGGTGTCCACCAGATCGTCTCTCATCCGACCGGCTTCGGTTTCGTCGCTCCGCGATTCGCCCGTCACGTCTCAGACCGCGGTGTCCAGCGAGAGGTGCCCGAAGTAGGTGGCGAAGGGCTCGGACGCGAGCAGAACGGCGTACACCTCTCGGTCGATCGCCTCCAGCCTTCGCATCAGTTCGCTGACTCTTCCCTCTCCGTGGCGCTTCGAGTAGGAGGCCAGCTCCTCGGCGATCCAGTCGAGGTGGTCCTCCTCGTCGTCGATCATCGATCTCAGCGTCTCCCGGACCTCGGCCGGCACGCCAGGCAGAGCAAGATGGTGGGTGAAGTGGCTCATCGTCCTGCGCTCGAAGACCTGTGTCAGGCAGAATACCTCCAGCATGCTCTCGGGCATTCCGTACCGCTTGCCGTACTCGCCCTGATAGGTCTGTGTGACGCGCAGCGGCTCGTGCCCCAGCTTCCGAATCGTCTCCCCCCAAAGCCAGGCGTGTCTCGCCTCCTCCTGGTAGTGGGCGGTGAGCCTGTGCCGGTACTCGTCGACGGTGGTATGGAATGCCACCTTGCCGAAAAGGAGCGATCCCGCCAGCTCGCAGGCGCGGTAGTAGCTAAGGACGTACAGCTCTCGGTCGTCAAGAATCGTCGGGATCTCCGGGTTGTTCTGCAAGGATGGCGTCGCTCAAGGGTCTTCCCGTGATCTCCGCGATTGCGCGGCTGAATCGTTGGATCAGGGCGATGTTGTCTCTCTTCGCATTCGAGAGCGAAGGCAGGACGTAGCTTCCCAGATGTTCGAACCCGAGGGCCGCCTCTTCGACTCGGCGGACGACCTCTGGATCGCTCGCCACCATACGCTGAAGGAGGCCCTTTGCAAAGTCGCTGTGGACGAGCTCCTCCCGCGCGAATCGGCTCAACATCCGCGACAGCTCGGGCTCCTCGCTGCGCGCGCCGATCGTCTCGAAGAAATCCGCCGCGAAGAGCTCGGTACCCATGAAGTTCACGAGCTCCCGCACGATATCCGTCGGGGCTTCCCCGCGGCCGGACCGTCGAAGGGCCACGACTTCGTCGTCGGTCGGGGCATCGCCCCCGACGTGCTGCAGGTATCGGCGGAGCAGGTAGTAGTGTCCGTACGCCTCGAAGGCCTCGATCGTGAAGATCGCGGTGGCCTCGAGGTCGTCGAACAGGAGTCGAGTCAGCTCGGACATGTGGAGCGGAAACCAGGATTCGACCAGACACGCTTCGCGCAGCAGGGCGAGAAGCTCGGGCGATCTCCGAGCCGCCTCCACGTCGATGGCGTCCCAGGCGACCCGCCCCTCGAAGATGGCCGTGTTGACCGAATCGAGGATCCTCAAAGGGTTGCCTTCGCCTCGACGATGGTCTGGAGACCGAAGGTGCGGTGCTGCATGGACTCGAATCCCGCTCGACGACAGAGCTCTTGGATGTGATCGGGGTCCCGATAGTTCGTGTGGAGATCGGCGATGTTTCGGAGGAGGTAGTCCGAGACCCCGTGGCGTCTCATTCCCGACGCGAAAAGCACTCCGTTCCGCGCGAGTTTCGCCCTCAGGAGCGCGTAGTGCCGCACGGTGTCTTCGTCACTCAGGAACTCCGTGAATCCCGTGCTGATGATCAGATCGAACGAGCCGGGGGGGTAAGTATCGGGGTCGAACGCTTCGCCGGGCACAAACTCGAAGGGCTGTCCCTCCCTGGCAACACGCTCCTTCAACCCATCGATGAGCTGTCCATCGAGGTCGAGACCATGGCACTCCAGCCGGTGACGGTCCGATACGTCCAGCTCCTGGTAGGCCTCGAAGAGCTCACGAGCCAACCCGCAGACATCGGTACAAAGAATGTTACCTCGAGGAAGTCAGCCTACTACCTCACGATGTTCGAGGCCAA
>JAHEKL010000016.1:13830-21153 GCA_024638345.1 Gammaproteobacteria bacterium
CACTCTCACAGACAAGGCGGGATCGGTCTCCAGCACCCGGGCTTCGATCGCGATCTTCGCCTGTAGGTAGCGCTCCCGAAGCGCGCGAGCCGAGGATAGTTGGAGCAGCACTCGGTCCAGCAGCCGGCCGATCACGAGACGGCCACTGGGACGGCCTGCATAGATGTGGTCTGCGAAACGGTAGCTGCCCGAGTGCTCTATCCCCTCCCGGGCCAGGTCGCTCAGGCGCAGCAGGTGATAGAGCGGCACGAGATGGTACTTCCCCTCGGAGCGAAGCTTGCTCGGGATCGAGGGAGCCGTGCGCGTTTGGTTATGGTAGCGGTGCATGCGCCGAGAGCTCCTGAGGCCACGCTTCCTTCCTTTCGCCCCACACGTCCAGGCTCTCCAAGACCAACCTCTCGATCCCGAAGGCCACGCAGATGGAGTGAGCCGTAGAATCACCGGCGCGAATGTCGAACCGCTCCCCGTACGCTTCGCCGTGACGGTTGGCGGAGGCGACGGCCGAGCCCGCCCGGGTTCTCCACTCGCTCTTGGCCCCGGTCATCCGCTGGATCACTGCCGAGCCAGACTGATCCCCTGCGAAGAAAGGGTCCGTGGCTTCGACTACGTCGAACTCCAGCCCTAGTCGCGCAAACGCCTCGGAAACCGAGGTCGGGACGGTACGATCCAGCTCCGCGATCACGGACTCGGAAGCGACGGCTACCCACTCCAGCATGGTGAACTGGCTCAATCGACCTTGCTCCCAGCGCCCTCCTTCGTATCTGGCACAGGGGCCGCAGACGACTCCATGAGTGCCCGGCTCCGACATGCGCATCCCGGCGAGTCGATCGTAGACGTGAAGGCAGGATGCGGGACTGAGCGCCAGGCTCGGCCCGGATCGGGTGGCGGCCTTCTCCGAGATTCCCGGCTGGGGAACGGCTCGCAGGACGTTCTGTGGAAAATGGTCTGCGTATCCCGAGCGCTCCAGCGCGCGCTGCTCGATCAACGCTGGCGTCCACATGTGGAAGCCCTCCGGTCGGTGGAGCAGTCTCCGTAGGTAGAGGATCCACGAAAGCCAAAGCCGCTCGGCGTTGCCGGCGAGAGACAGGGTACCCTCCGGGCCCCAGCGCAGACCTGCCGGTTCAGGGGTTCGGTGCATCATCTTCGATCTCACGGTTTTCGATCTGGTCAAGGAACCGCTCACAGATCGTCCGGACCGTCCGGAAATTGGCCATTACGAGCTCGTGGTCATTGAGACGTCGGTGCAGCCGCGCCTCGAGATAGCCGATGAACCCGAGGACGTTCATCGAGTCGATGATCCTGTCGGCGAACAGCTCCGTGTCCGCGTCGATCGCGATCGTGGGGTCGTCCAGCATTCGGCTGCGGACGTAATCCAGCAACGCGACCTCACTCGCCTTCGACACCCGACCCCCACCTCGTCCGCACACAAGTCTCGAGGACGCGCCCGAAGTAGCCGCGGACGTCCGGCACGCGCTCCTCGTACCCCGGAATCGACACGGCTGTATTCGTCAGATCGAACTCCTTCGGATAGAGGAGCTGATGGGCGAAATGCCGGAGGGCACCCATGACCCCACCCAATAGCGGATTGCCCGTTTCCTCCACGGATTCCATGAATCGGTCGAAGGTCTCGCCGCTCACGATCGCGGGTTTCGGGTACCGGCGTCGGCTCCAGCCCGGGATGAGCCGGTCGAACTGTCGATACCCCGTCTCGATCATCTCTTCCAGGGTGAAGCACTTCTCGTCGGGTGCGGCCAGATGAAAGGTACGGATCTCCGACGGCGGTCTCAGGATCAGACGCGCGATCGCAGCAGCCACCAGCTCGGTAGGAACCAGATTCACCCGGTAATCCGGTGTTCCGGGAAGCATCGACGCGAGCCCCAGCGACATGATCCGCAGTGCCTGATGGGGAGCGGTGTAATGTTGTACCGACCCCGAGCGGCTGTCCCCGAGGATCGTCGAGATCCGGTAGACGGAGACGGGGACCCGGCCCGTGAACTCGTGAGCCAGCGACTCGGCCTCGTACTTCGAGCGCTCATAGGTGTTCACGAAGCCGGCCCCATGAGCGAGGTCATTCTCATAGACGCGGCCCGTTCGTCTTCCGCTCACGAAGACGGTGCTCGCGAGCGCGACGTGCTGGAGGCGAGGACAGCGTTCGGCGAGCTCGAAGACGTGCCTCGTGCCCCCCACATTGACGCGACGTATCTCCTCCAGGGGGGCTCCAAAGCGGGTGGAGGCTGCCAGATGACAAACGTGGGTAGTCGATCCCACCAGTTCGGCCAGAGCCTGAGGGTCCAACCCCAGGTCGGGCTTGGTGATCTCCCCACGAACCACTCGGATTCCGTCGTGTCGAGGTAGCACCCGACCCGATTCGGTGCGGCCTCCCTCATGAGTGACCGCGGTGACTTTCAGCTCTCCGCGGTCGAGATCTCCGGAGTGCAGCCAATGTCGGATCAACGCCGTGCCGACCGTCCCACTCGCCCCGGTCATCAGAACCGAGACGCTCAATGCTCGAAGACGGACGCGGACCAAGATGCCCCGAACCCGAACGTGAAGAGCAGCAGACGATCCCCGGGCTCGATCGCCCCCTCGGCCTGCATGTCGCACAGGTTGATCACATGGTCACTCGATACGGTATGGCCGACCTTCGCGATGTTGGACAACCACACACGGTCCGGATCGAACCCGAGCACGCCGCAGAGGATCTCCCAGCTTCGAACGCTCACATTGTGGGGGACGATCCATCTCAGCCGGTCCATGGGCGTGTCTGCTTTCGCCAGCGCCCGCTCGATGACTCGCTGGGCCAACGGGAAGTACGACGCGAGAATCTCGTCCGAGTGGGCCGGGGAGTCCCAATAGTAGGATTGCACGATCTCGTGCGAGGCCAGGAATCGGTTTCGGTCGGAGGAGCGGTGCACCAGGATTGCCGAGGCCGCGTCGCTCATCACGTTGTACATGATCTCGCGGCGCGCATCGGGTCCGAAACAGTCGCCGGTCAGCACGATCGAGCAGGTTCGATCCGAGTCGCGGAGCACGCTCTCGGCGAGATTGAACGTAGCCGCAAGGCCACAACACCCTAGCTCGGAGAGCCGATAAACCGGGACCTCGTCGAGCTCGAGCTCGTGACGGATTCGACCCAGGTCGTAGCGGAAGAGGGAGATCGGATCGCTCGCGCTGGTTGGTCCTGCCGAGGGGAGTCCGGAGTATACGAACAGACCTGCCAGGTCCTCTCGTTCGACCGGGGCCTGATGAAGCAGTGCCCGGGCGGCGTCGAGCATGAGCTCCGTGGCGTTGGGCTGGTCGTGGACATGGCACCACTCGAACCCGAAGTCCCTGAGCATCTCTGGCGCGCTGGTCAGGAGGCCCCCTCGATGGAGCTCGTCGAGTGAGAGCCGGCGGTCAGCCAGCCGGTAGGTCGAAATGGGGATTCCAGCGGATCCGTGGGAGGGGGTTCGACTCATCTGTGGCTATGCTCAGGGAAGCCCCTCGGGTGGAGATGGACCATACGGTAATACGCCAGCGGATGGCTTGCCACCGTAGGCTCACATCGACGCTCGACGCCCCTTTTCGTCTGCGAATCCGTGCAGCCCGGGGCGGGATGCGAAGACCCCAACCTCCGCTCTTGAGGGCGGCCTCCTTGATCGTCCAGACCCGTGTGACCAGCTCTGCCGCCGTGCGGAAGCTCGACACGAGATCGACTTCCTCGCTTCCCGCAACGTAGCCGATCATCGCCTGGTGCCGTGGTCGGATCCGTTCGATGTCGACTCCGATCGGGGCGCTGCCGACCGCAGCCACGACGAGGTGGCCCGAGTGGGAGAGGCTGCAGGACAGCGACGGGTGCCCAGGAATGCAGGGTCGGCCCCGTGAATCATACGTCGTGTCCACCCCATGCCACGGCTTGCGACCGTACCACCCCCCGGCCAGCTTGAGGGCCAGGCGCCCAACCGTCCACTCCTCCCGGCGTCCTTCAGGTCGAGCGGCGAGGCAGCGCCTCTCGGCAGGGGAGAGGAGATCGCGGATGTCGCGCAGGAGGTCGGGAGACAGGCGACTCCGATCGATGCCGACGATCCGCGTCATCCTTTCCTCCCGCAACCGAGCGAGCGCATCCATGTGCCTCTGACCTTCCTCATCGTCGCCTCGCTTCTGCTGCTCCGGGTGATGCTTGCGCGCCGACCGGTATGGGTGAGTTGCCGTACCCTGATCTTGCTGTTCGGAGCCGCCCTCGCGGTCGACGTGGCCTCGAGTGCGGCAATGGACGAGAACGTTGTTCCTGCACTGGTTCTGCTGGGCGTTCTCGCGATCTCGTACCCGGTCGGCAGTCGGGTGGCGCTGCTCTTCCGAGCCACGACCCACGAGATCGAGAACGCCCTGGGCCAGTCTGCTCGAATGGTGCGGCTCACGATCGAGGGTGGCCCTGGGTGCTATCGGATCTCGAGCACAGCACCCCTGCTGACCGTCGAGGTTGCCACCCTTGGCCGTACGTTGCATCCTTTGATTTTCGGGGGAAATCTGGCGTCTTCGAAGACCGAGCTCCTTCGTAAGGTCCTGGCCAAGCAGTTCGGCCGGCTAATTCCCATCTTCATCCGGTGGTGGTCGTGATGGCTCAGGTGCGCAAGACCGTATCGCTTCAGGCCACCCCAGACGAAGTGATCGACTACATCTCGGAAGTGCAGAACCACCCGGGCTTCATTCCGGCACTCACGCGCATCGAGGAGCCGGGGGAGGATCCCAGGACCATAGGTACCCAGTGGGACTGGACGTACGAGATGCTGGGGATCGCTCTCACGGGGTCCTCGGAGACCGTCGCCTACGAACCAGGAAAGCGCTTCCACTTCACCACGACAGGAGGAATCAGGAGTACCTTCGCCTACGACGCCGTCCCCGAGAACGGCGGCACGAGCCTCACGATCGAGGTCCGGTACGATGTACCCGAGTCCTTGCTCGCGAGGGCGCTGGACAGCGCAGTCATCGAGAGGTTCAACGACAAGATCGGAGACGAGGCCGCCGCAAACCTGCGCACCGTCCTGAGCGACTAGCTTCAGACGGCTCGGTCTTCGAACGATCGTCGGGTCCCGCCGTCACGAAGTCACCCTACTGCTCGTTCCTCATACCACGACATCGCTCGTGAAGCCCGATGGCCGACAGTCTCGGCCGATCCGGTGCAGGCATGTACGAACCCTCGAGGAGCGTCCATGAAGCTCTATCTGACCTCTTGGATCGCCGGCGCGATGATCCTGGCGACGGTGGTCGCATGCAGTGACGGTGTGGGCCCCGACGGCTCGCGAAGAGCCCTCGGTATCTTGCAGCTGATCGGGGACCCCGGTCCGAGTCCGGCCTCAGGCACCGCCTCGAGCGGCCTGATCGTGTGGAGCCAACCTCCCGGAGAGGGTGTCACCTATCCCCCCAGCGTGATCGAGGCTCCCGACACGGTGGAAGTGGGTCAGACCTTTCAGGTGACCGTGAACACCGTGGGCCCCAACGGGTGCTGGTCCGCGGACGGCCTCGACCTCGTTCAGTCGGGTCGAGTGATCGAGCTGACTGCCTGGGACCGGCACTCCGGGGGCGACTTCTGCACGCAGGCTCTGGTCTATCTCCCCCATGTGGCCAGCCTGACGCTCGACGAGACCGGCGAGTGGACATTGCGGGTCACCGGACGTCGGACTCCGAGCGACCGAGAGCCCGGCGATCAGGTAACCGCGGAGCTCGAGATCTTCGTTCGTCCGCCGTACACCACCGAGCAGCCGCTCGAAGCGGTGTTCGCGATCGGTGAGGAGATCCGCGTCGATGGGATCTTCCGCGTGTTGCTCAGCGATGTCACGGAAGACTCGCGATGCCCGGTGGACGTCGTGTGCGTCTGGGAGGGAAATGGAGCGGTCGTGGTCGGGCTGACCTTGGGCACTGGGCCGACCCATCCGTTCACGCTGAACACTGCGGTCGAGCCGCGCAGTGCGGAGCACGGCGGCTACCGGGTGACACTCCTTAATCTCGATCCCGCGCCACGGTCCGACACGCCGATCGAACGTGACCGCTACCGTGCCACGCTTCGGATCGAGGTCCCGTAGCGAACCCAGCGGATTCACACTTCAGGCGCAGTGGTGGATCCTCAGCGCGGATGGGCCGATCGAGGGAGTCAAGTGAACCGCGTCGTCCTCCAGAGAAACACTCCGCACCCGCCGAGCAGGCCCAGGAGCGCCAGCACCAAGCCAGCCGCCCAAGCATAGTTGATCTCCAGCTGCGGCGTTTGCGCGCCAGCCGCGAAGACCACGAACACGGTCGTCGCGGCGACCACGATGAGCCAATCCCAGAGCGTTCGGCTCTTTTTCTGGTGGATGTCCTCGCCCAAGAGACGGGCTTCCACGTAATCGGAGGGTACGTGATAGCGCACCGCCTCTCGGCGAGCCGCTTCACGCCAGTGACGGTGCTCGCGGAGTGGCGCGGTCGCCAGCGCGATCGATCCGGCCCCGAGGGCCATGATGAGGGAGCCACCGACCACCTGGACGAGCACGGTTCGCCCGGCTCCCGCGAGCTCCCCGAATACGAGGATGCCCCAGGCAAGACCCCAGAGCTGATTGGTGTTCGAGAGGGGGATACCGCGGCTGATCCCGACGTACTTGGCGGCGTACTGCTGGAAGAGGTCGCCCACCACCCAAACGAACCCACCGAGCAGAAGCCAGAATAGCACCCCGCGAGCTGCCTCCAACTCTTCCCAGGTTCCTGAGGGCCCTCCGAGGTACACGAACGCCAGCGTCGTCATCATCGCGAGCTCTCCGATCGTGAAGAAGGTCACGAAGGAGAGTGGATTCATGCCCGTCAGATACGCCTTCCGATACGGGATGTACATCGTTCCCCACAAGACTCCGGCTCCCAGCGCCGCAGCCACACCACGAATGGCATCGCCGCCCGGCACGACCGCGGGTGAGGCCAGCGCGAGCACAGTGGCGCCCACGAACATCACGCCCGCTCCTCCCAGGACGCCGGTCCAGCGCAGTCCCCCCGCCCCCTTGAGCTCGCTGAAGAGCAGTGCGCCCCAAAGGATGCCCAGCAGACTGTTGGTGTTCCAGAGCGGAAACGCGGCGCTCAGTCCGATCTCGCGAATCGCGAAGATCGTCAGCGTGTTCGCGACTGCCCAGATGCTTCCCGCGATCAGGGCCCACACCACGAGATGCGGAGCGCGCCGAACGTCCACTCCCACGTTGGCCGTCCCCCGAATGAGCGCGGGAAGGCTCCACCGGGCAAGGAAGACACCGACGACCATGACGAGAGAGATCGCTACTGGAGAGATGCCGAGGACCACCACCTTGGTGGGTGCCTCCGCCGCGCCCAGCC
>JAHEKL010000198.1 GCA_024638345.1 Gammaproteobacteria bacterium
AAGATCCTCTTGGCACGTGTCCTCCCCCGCTCCCCGAGCCTCCGAGCGCGCTCCGGGTCCGCGAGAAGCGCTTCGATGGCCTGGGCCCACGCACGAACGTCGCTCTTGGGCACAACGATCCCGGTCTCGTCGTGCGCCACGACCTCCACCAAGCCACCTGACCTGGCAGCAACGACGGGACGCCTCATCAAGGCGGCCTCGACAGCGACCAGGCAGAAGGGCTCCTCCCACTGGCTCGGGATCAACACGATGGTGGAACGATTGATCGCGTGAAGCACCTCGTGGGGGGGTATCCAGCCGGTGAACTCGACCGAGTCGGCGATCCCCAGCTCGGAGGCCAGAGCCTCGAGCTCGCCGCGAGACTCTCCATCACCGGAGATCGTCAGCCGAGCCGCGGGCCGTTTGCCCAGCAGTCTCGCGAACGCACGGATCGCGATATCGAATCCCTTTTCCGGTGAGGTCCGCCCGAGGCATAGGAGCCGAGGAGGCTCGAAGGGGAGAGAGGCAGGTTGGACGTTGCCGTCGTCGAGGCCATTGTAGATGACGGACGAGCGACCCACGATACTCGGCTCGATGTGGTGTGCGTCCGCGAGGACAGCCTTGGAATTCGCAGTGACCCAGTCCGCGCTCTGAAGGAGGCGGGAGATGAGGCTTTCTCCTGTGGGGCGTGGGGGTAGGGGTGAGCGAATGGCAAGGACCCAAGGTTCGTGTTCGAGTTGCGCAGATCCTAAGAAGAAATGGCCACTGGGTCCCGCGAAGTTGAGGTGGGCGACATGCGCTCCAAGTTCGCTCCGCAGGCGTTTCACCTCTTTTCGGAGCTTCAGGATCGCGATCGGATCCCTTTCCTCGAGCGCCCTGCGAAAGGGGAAGCGTTGAACCGTCAGGCCGAGGTGCTCTTCGCAGTCGGGAAGGTCCAGCTCGGCATGCGCCGTGATCACCGAGACCTCGTAACCGCGTTCGATGAGGGCCGGGAGAAGCTTCATACTCAGAATCTCGACCCCGCCTATGTAGGGCCAGAACGACTCCGCCCAGTATAGAATCTTCATCTCGGCACGATCTTGGGAGGCACGCAGCGGACGCTTGTCGGAGGCGAAGCGCGAGGCCGGCCCTGGGAGGGCCGAATCGAGCAGCGCTCCCTACCCTCTGCGGCTTGGAGTGGTCCTGCCTTGCGCGCGGGTGGCCTTCCAGAAGCCAGGCCCTCGTTCGATACGTGTCCCCGAACGGATGGAGTTCTCTGTCGCCTCGTCGAACCGTTCCCTATAGTGAGCAGGCCCCCCTCTGGATCGGGAGAGCCCGCGGCCGGTCTATTTCACTAGGAGGTCTCACCAATGTCCGATCGAGCTCGTAGGATGTCCACGCCAGCGCTCGGTATCGCCATGGCGCTCGCCGTGCTGGTAGGCACGGAAGCGCACGCACAAATGGGCCCAAATCCGTATCGGCCGATGGACGGGCTGCAGGCGGGGAGTGGTCCGGGCCTCATCGGAGAGCCCTGGGTGAAGCTACCCGACGGAAGGCAGATGGGGTCGCCGGGTGGAGTCGAGGTCGATGTCGACGGGGTTCATCTCTGGGCGATCATCAGATGCGGAAACGACGGCACTCCGCGCGGGAGCCAGACGTACTGCGACAACTCCGATCTAGACCCGATCATCAAGTTCGATGCCGACGGAAACGTGGTCACGATGTTCGGGAGCCGCATGTTCACGTGGCCCCACGGCCTTCACATCGACGGGGACGGCAACGTCTGGGTAACGGAGGCCGGAGAGTCCGGCGAAGGGTCGGAGGGACCCATCTTCGGACACCAGGTCTTCAAGTTCTCTCCGCAGGGAGATCTGCTGATGACCCTCGGAGAGGCCGGGGTCTCGGGGGACGGGCCCTACCACTTCACCGCACCAAGCGATGTCGTCACGAGTCCTGAAGGCGACATCTTCGTCGTGGACGGCCACAGCCAGAACGGCAACAACCGCATCGTCCACTACTCGAGCGACGGGACGTTCGTCAAAGCGTTCGGCGAGACCGGCCACGGACCCGGTCAGCTATATGGTCCCCACGCCATCGCCATGGACGCCGACGGAAGGCTCTTCGTAGCCGATCGGCAGAACATGCGAATCGTCATCTTCGATCAGGACGGGAACTACATCAACCGGTGGACCCAGTTCGGGATGCCCAGCGATATCGCGATCGACGAGAATGGGAAGATCTACGTGGCCGACTCGGAGTCGGACATGACGCAGAATCCAGGGTGGGAGAAAGGAATCCGGATCGGGGATGTGCAGACAGGCTGGGTCGAGCACTTCATCCTGGACCCGGGCGACAATCCCCCGATCACGGCGGGGGGCAGCGGGGCGGAGTCCCTCAGCGTGGATCGAAACGGCAACATCTTCGCGGGCGAGCCGCGACCGCAGCGACTGCGAAAATACATCCGCGTGCGGTAGCCACGAGTCCGACTCGAGCTCCCGCAATCCGTTGCCGTTCACGATTTGAGCGTTGGATCAGCTGAGATCCTTGGGGGGGTTATCCCCCCCCAACGCTCGCTCGCAGCGCCATTCCGCTGCAATCTGCTCGAAGGTTGCTCACTGGGGGCTGGGACGCTTGGTCACCAGTACCGGAACGGGTGCCTCCCGCAGGAGCTTGTCCGCCACGCTACCGAGGAAGAAACGGGAGACTCCCCCTCTCCCATGGGTCGAAATCGCGACCAGGTGGACCCCCACTTCGTCACAGAAGCGAAGTAGCGCGCGCCCGGGATCGTCATCGACGATCACCCTGGTTTCGACGGCACTGCTGGCGTCTGTATCCAACCGATCGGCAACCTTCTGAAGATAGGCCTCGGTCTCTCGCCGATGCTGCTTCCGAAG
The DNA here is from genome assembly GCA_024638345.1 of Gammaproteobacteria bacterium. Lineage (GTDB taxonomy): Bacteria > Gemmatimonadota > Gemmatimonadetes > Longimicrobiales > Gaopeijiaceae > JAAXGI01. Next base: position 2,853 of record JAHEKL010000198.1, read on the forward strand.
GGCCTCCTCCGAGAGCACTTTCGGAATGTAGACAGGGGGCAGCGGATACCCCTCGTCGATCACGCTTGTCAGAAGCAATCGAGCCCCAACTTGAGGGGAAAGGACCAAGGGTATCGCCTCGAGCGCACTCTCGGCTGCCTCCGAGCCGTCCAGCGGCACCAAGACTTCGCTCGCTGTATCGGGATCGAACGACCAAAGAACCCCTTCCCGATGGCGCAGCACCAGAAGAGGCCGCTCGACACTTCGGACGAGCTGGTCCGCTGTGCTCCCTAGCCACGAACGTTGGAAAGCCCCCCGTCCATGAGTCGTCAGTACGACGAGGTCGATATCTTGATCATCCACCAGCGTTTGGATCGTCGGGCCCACGGGCCCAACGAGGGCGTGTGAGGTAACCGACACCTCAGGCGAGCGAGCGAAGACCTTGGAGGCAGCGCTTTCGAGATAAGCTGCCGCCCCTCCCCGCTCCTCATCGATCCACTCGGCTCTGCGCGCCTCGTCCGAAGGGGCCAGGGAGACTGGGGGAACGTAGGGCACGACCGACACCAGGTGGAGGTCGGCATTGTGCGCACTAGCCAGTTTCGAGGCGATCGCAAGGGCTTCCTCGGCGAGATCGGACCCGTCGAGAGGGACTAGGAGGTTCTTCAGGATCTGGCTCAATTCGCAACCCTTGTTCGGAGGAACCGACTCTCAGCCGCCGGGTCGTGCAGTGCCCGTAGCCGGGGTCGAAGGAACGACGGAAGATGCCGGTGGATCGCGTGCGTCGGCAAGCGACTTCCTGGCGGCCTTGAGAGGAGAAGTCAATCTGAGTTGGCCCGGGTGGATTCGAACCACCACCGCCGGTTCCAAAGACCGGTGTCCTGCCATTAGACGACGGGCCAAGGAGTCAGAGAACGACTGGCCTCATATTCGAACGGAGACGATGGTGCTGGGAGGGGAGCAGGGTGGGCCCAGCTTCCCCGAGCTCGCCCACAACGCTGCCGAGTCGCTTCAGAACGCTGAGCTGGTCCTCATGCCGAATGCGGGCCACAAAATCCAACGAAGAGGTGCCTGAGACCGTGAATGCCGAGCTGGTCCGCTTCCTCACTTCGAATCCGGCAGCTCCTTGTTCGGTTGTGGGCTCAGCAATAGACGCAGTCGTAGTTCCTCTTCGCACCCAAGCCCTCGAGAATGGCAATGGTCTCCGGAAACGGGGCTGCGCCGAGAGACACCGGTCCGTTCGCCATATCGGCTGTACTCTGCCCGGAACGCGATATCGCAAGCGGATCAGCACCTATCTCTACCAGATAGAGGATAAGCTCGTTGTTCCCTCGGCCGGCCGCGTGGTGTAGCGGCGTGTAGCCGAGGTAGTCCGTCGCGTTCACGTCCGCGCCGTGCACTTCAACGAGATACCTTACCGCGGGTAGCCATCCGTCTGGGACATGCCGGTGCGAGTTGCCCGCTCGAGCGACGCTCGTGCCTCCGTACCCGGTCGCCGCGTGGATCGGGTAGACACCTGGTCCCCCTGGAGGAATCGGGGGCAGACCGGAGTGATCGGGGAGGTTTTCGGTCTCGGGGGCCGGCATGTCGATGAAGTACTGCGTCGGGCCCGCGGGGCGGTTCGTCGGAATCGTGGGGTCAGCGCCGTACCGAACCAGAAGTTCCATGGCCTCGATGTCGAGAGCGTGCGCCGCTCGGAAGAACGGAGTGGCGCCCCACGTGTCCAGGCCGAGCCGGCTGAACGTGTACTCCATGTACCAGAGGTGCTTGGCCAAACGCACATTCGGATCCACCCCCGCCTCCAGGAGGGCCTCCATCAACTCCAGATAGCCCACCTCCTGTTGCCCATACGCCTGCTGTTGGGCGTAGCGCGCTTTCGGCGCCCAATGCGTGTTGAGCACCGCGTATAGCGGGGTAACACCAGAGTCGCCGGCAAGCGTCGGGTCTGCACCCATCCGGAAGAGCTGCATCCCAAGATCGAAATGACCGTTGATCATGGCCATCAGGAGTGGGGTCGTGCGATCCCCTGCGCTCGGCTGGTCGATGTCTGCGCCGCCCCTGAGCAGCGCCATCACGGACTCGTCATTCCCCTCACGCACGGCATGGAGCAGGGCCGTCAATCCACCCTGATACCCGACGAGTTCAGGGAACCTCAGCCTCTCTCCAGCCAGCTGGACCGCATTCCAATCGACGTGGGTCACTTCTTCGCTCTCGAGCACATCGAACCTGCTGGACGCGGCAACTGCCTCCCGCACTTCCGCGGGCCGAGGAACCCAGGTGGTGGGATCCGACGAGGCTTGCCGCAGGCTGTCCATCTTGGCCTGCCGAGCCTCACGCGCGAGACGGTCTTGCTCCGCACGGCGGCTGAGCTGGAGCACACTCGTCGTGAGTGAAGGGTCTGCTCCCTTCGCGAGCAACATCTCGACCGCCTCGAGCCGGTTCAGAGAAGCCGCG
>JAHEKL010000199.1 GCA_024638345.1 Gammaproteobacteria bacterium
CGACGTTGCACGTGAAGGTGGTCCGTGGGCGCGATCGTCACCATGCAGTGGAGGCGGCGATCAAGGCCACGGGCCTGGCCCTCCGTCAGGCGCTCCGCGAAGGGGACAGTGTGTTCTCGACGAAGGGCACCGTCCAGCTCGACGGCCCAGAGAGCTGACAGGTGCTCCGTCCCCGCATCATCGTCTGCCTGGACGTGGAGGACGGTAGAGTCGTGAAGGGAACGAAGTTCAAGGGGTTGAGGGACGTGGGTGACCCGGTCGAGCTCGCGCATCGTTATGAAGGGGAAGGCGCGGACGAGATCGTCTTCCTCGACATCTCGGCCTCTCACGAGGGTCGAGGAACCCTGCTGGATACGGTGCGGCGCACGGCGGAGGTGCTCTTCGTGCCCCTCACGGTCGGAGGGGGGGTGCGCGGGGTCGAAGATATGGACTCGCTGCTCCGGGCCGGAGCGGACAAGGTGAGCGTCAACTCGGGCGCCGTCCGCGATCCGGAGGTCTTGACCCACGGCGCGGATCGTTTCGGGAGTCAGTGTGTCGTGATCTCCATCGACGCTGCCCGCGAGGGAGGTCAGTGGTACCACTATACGCACGGCGGTCGCCGTCGGACCGACCTGGAGGCGGTCTCGTGGGCCCGCGAGTGTGTCGAGCGTGGTGCCGGAGAGGTGCTCCTCACGTCGATCGATCGCGACGGGGTCCGCACGGGGTATGACCTCGAGCTGACCCGTGCAGTGGCGGATGCCGTCACGGTCCCGGTCATTGCCTCGGGGGGTGCGGGCGGCGCGAATCACCTGAGAGACGGGCTCACCCTGGGAGGCGCGCAGGCCGTGCTCCTAGCCGGGATCCTCCACGACGGTTTGACCACGGTCGGCGAGTTGAAACGCGCGCTCATCGACTGGGGTGTTCCCGTTCGGCCCGTCTCTCCGCCAGAGTCGGACCGAAGCTTCGTCGTCGAAGAGTGAGAGGACCGAGATGTCAAAGACCGAACCCGCGAAACGAGAGATCCGCTCCCCCTCGGATCTGAACGAGGTCACGTTCGACCCGAAGGGCCTGATCCCGGTGGTGTCGCAAGACGCGACGACGGGGGAGGTGCTGATGGTGGCGTGGGCGAATCGCGAGGCCATCGAACAAACCCTCGCGACCCGAGTCCTGCATTTTTGGTCACGCTCGAGGGACCAGCTCTGGCAGAAGGGCGAGACATCGGGAAACTCACAGTCTCTGGTGTCCCTCCACCTCGACTGTGATGGGGACACCCTTCTCGCGCTCGTGAACCCGGCAGGTCCCGCGTGCCACACCGGCCAGCGGACCTGCTTCGGGGCGGGAGCCTTCCCCGAGACCACGACTCGCAGAGACGTAGGTCGGAGCTCCGTGTTCGACGAGCTCCAGGCGATCATCGAGGAGCGCGACCGCGAACGTCCGCCGACTAGCTATACGACGCGTCTACTGGAAGACGAGAACCTCCGAATCAAGAAGCTGGGCGAAGAGGTTTCCGAGCTGATCGCCTCTTTGGTCAAAGGGGAAGACAGCGCTCCGGAGGAAGCTGCGGACCTGGTGTACCACATGATGGTGTCTCTCCAGGGGGCGGGCCGCTCCTGGAGAGAGGTGGAGCGGGCCCTCGAGAAACGCCGCGGCGCGGGGGGTTGAGACGGCGCCGATGAAGAACGTTCCAGGATTGGTCCAGGAAGAAGAAGCTCTCGGAAAGGCCTACGACGCGAAGCTCATGCGTCGCCTCCTCCGATACCTGAGGCCGTACTGGTGGACGGTGCTCGTAGCCATCGCCCTGCTGGTCTCGTCCGCGGGACTTCAGATCGTGGGTCCGTGGTTGGTTCAGATCGCAGTGGACGAAGCCATCCCAGAGACCAACACGGCCCTGCTCGGCCTGCTCGCTCTGGCATATCTGGGAGCCGCGTTCTTCGGCATCTGGCTGGAGTATGGCGAGGCGCTCGTCACCACGTGGCTGGGTCAGCGGGTGATGTACGATCTGAGGAGCGAGATCTTCGAGCGGCTGCAGGAGCTCGATCTGAGCTTCTACGACCGGAATCCGGTCGGACGGCTCATGACTCGCATCACGTCCGACGTCGAAACGCTCAACAACCTCTTCAGCTCCGGCGTGGTCGCGATCTTCGGCGACCTGTTCACGCTGATCTTCGTCGTCTCGGCGATGCTGATCATGGATTGGCAGCTCGCGCTGGTGACCTTCGCCGTCCTACCGTTCGTCGCCTGGGTCGCTTTTCTCTTCCGTTCTCGGATCCGCTTGGCGTATCGAGACATCCGTGTCCGGATGGCGCGTATCAACGCGTTCCTGCACGAGCGGATCACCGGTGTTCGAGTGGTCCAGCTGTTCAACCGGGAAGAAGCGGACGCACAGGAGCTCGATCAGATCAACGACGACTACCTGGAAGCACATCTCCGATCCATCAAGTACTACGCGCTCTTCTTTCCGGTGATCGAGGTCTTCACGGCCACTGCGCTCGCTCTCATTGTCTGGTATGGAGGTCTGTCGATCCTGTCCGGAGGCACTACGGTCGGTGTGGTCACCGCGTTTCTCCTCTACGCCCGTCGATTCTTTCGGCCTATCCAGGACCTGTCGGAGAAGTACAATCTGCTCCAGGCGGCCATGGCCTCCTCGGAGCGAATCTTCAAGCTCCTGGACCGAAAGCCCGCGATCGACGATCCGCCAGGCTCCCGAGCGGTCGTTCCGCTTTCCATCCGGGGAGAGATCGAGTTCAGAGACGTTTGGTTCGCCTACGACGCGCGCGAAGGCCAGGATCCGGAGTGGGTGCTGAAGGGGCTGTCGTTCAGAGCGAGACCCGGAGAGAAGCTGGCGATCGTCGGACACACGGGGGCGGGCAAGACGACCGTCATCAACCTTCTCATGCGATTCTACGACCCCCAACGCGGTGAGATCCTACTCGACGGGATCCCGATTCGAGACATTCCGCAGCGGGAGCTCCGACGTTTCATCGGTCTGGTTCTGCAGGACATCTTCCTGTTCTCGGACGACGTGCGTTACAACATCCGACTCGGTGAGGCGACGATCTCGGAGGAGCAGGTCCGCGAGGCGGCCACCGAGGTGGGCGCCGGCCCGGTCATTCGTCGTCTACCCAGGGGGTACGAACAGCCCCTCGGTGAGAGAGGGCGGTCGCTTTCGATCGGGGAGCGGCAGCTCATCTCCTTCGCACGCGCCCTCGCGTTCGATCCACGGATCCTGGTCCTGGACGAAGCGACGAGCTCCGTCGACTCGGAGCTGGAGGCCAGGATCGACGAGGCGACCGCCCGCCTGATGGAGGGGCGCACGTCGCTCGTCATCGCCCATCGGCTTTCGACCATCACGGGATCGGATCGGATCCTGGTGCTTCACCGGGGTGAGCTGAAGGAGGAGGGCAGCCACGCGGAGCTACTCGAGACCGGCGGTCTCTACGCCCGCCTCCACGAGCTTCAGTTCGCCCAGACACCGTCCGGGGTCTGAGAGCCTTCAGTACGCCTGAATCGAGGGATCCACGTCCGCTTTCCAGGCCAACAGACCGCCCTTCAGGTTCCACACGTTCTGGAAACCCAGAGCCCTTAGCTCGCGTGTGGCCCATCCGCTTCTAGAGCCGGATCTGCAGTAGAGAATGAGCGGAGCCGAGCGCTCCAGTTCACCCGTGCGATCCAGAAGCTGGCCGAGGGGAATCCTCATCTGGCCCACTTCCGGCAGGTCGGCGATCTCACGCTCGTGAGGTTCGCGGACGTCGACGAGGGCAAGCTCGTCGCCCTCCTCCAGACGTCGGCTGAGCTCCTTGACGGAGATCTCCGGGATCTCCTCTGGATCAGGGTCTGGGGGCCTCAATTCAAACTCCGTCTGCGGGTCCATTCGGACGCGTAGCGCATCGTCTCCCAGCGGCTCGGGCGCGCCGAAGTCGACCTGGGTGGCCTGAAGATACTGCGCGAGGATCCGCGCAGTCGCCTCGGCGGCCCCTCGATGCCTCTCGATGTACCCCGAAGCCATCGCCCCGATCTGCTCACGTCGATACGGATCCTCCAGCAGATTCGAAACTGCTGCGACCAGATCGGAGACCCCGGGGATCGATGTTCCGCCGCCCGCGGCGGCGAGGTCCAAGGCCGCCCGGGAGCCTCCGTAGCCGGGACCGAAGAGGACCGGCCGGGCGACGGCAGCAGGCTCGAGCACGGAGTGAAGTCCGGCCCGACGAAATCCTCCACCCACGTACGCGACCTGTCCGACCATGTATAGATGGGCGAGAACGCCGATTCGATCGACCACCACGACATCCGCTCCACCATCGTCTCCGTGGGCCTCCACGTGGCTGAGTCGCACCGACGTCATGCCTGCGTCGACCACCTCGGCCTCCAAGCGATCGAGATGCTCCGAGCTGGGCTCATGCGGCGCAATGATCGCGCGGAGGTGGGGGAATCGAAGCTTCAGCGACTTCACCGCGGGCAAGACGACGTCCTCGTCCGACGGCCAGGTGGAGCCGGCCACCAGGGTGGGTCGATCGTCACTCAGAAACGGTGCCATGAACGGAGCTTCGGGATCGGCTTGCTGGGCTCTCATCCAGGCCGAGTCGACCCCTGGGTCCCCGGTCACGTCGATCCGGTCCGGACCGACCCCCAACAGGGCGAAACGCTCGGCGTCCTCCGAAGCGATCGCAAGGACCCGAGAAAGCCTGGAGAACGTCGGTCTCAGAAGCTGTCGCGCGCCCAGTCTGAGCCGCCCGGCGCCTTCGGCGAGCGTCGCGGCACACAGAATCACCGGTATGTCCCGTCCCGTCGCAGCCGCGGTGAGTCCAGGCCACACCTCGGTCTTGGTGAAGCTCACGACACTCGGCGTCAGCTCCTCGAGCAGCGCGTCCAACTCCGCCTGCACGTCCCAGGGCAGATAGGTGCACACGTCCGCCGGATACGTCTCGGCGAGGCGTTCTGCCGACGGCGAGAAGAAGGTATAGACGGCCTGGAGCTCGGGGACGCCGGCGAGAAGAGAGCTCAGCACCGCTCTAGCCTGTAGTCCCTCCCCGACCGAAGGGGCGTGTGTCCAGACGAGGGGCGCCGACTCATCTCGGCAGTCGAGCGCCCACGACCTCAGGCGCGCGGTCGCTTCCTCCCTTCCTCGAATCCCGCTCGCGATCTTGGCGTCCGCGCGTGCGAGAAGAGGAGACACGCGTCTGATCGATCGTATCGCGATGTCGTAGCTTCCCGAGAGCACCGGCATGGGTCAGAATAGAACGTGCCTCCCCGGGGGCTTCAAGTTGACCGGAATTGGTGGAAACGTGCAGAA
>JAHEKL010000017.1 GCA_024638345.1 Gammaproteobacteria bacterium
GCGGGCTGGTCCGGAGCCAACGATCGAATAGGAGGTCGAGGCACGAGAGCACGGCCAGCCCGACCAGAAGCGCCGAGAATACGACGTTCGGAGAATCGAGGACCGTCGAGTACGCGTAGAACGGGAGCAGGAAGAACAACGTCTCCTGATACATCGAGCGGGTGATGTAGGATGTCGCTTCCTCTCGCAGCCCGGGTGGCGCCGGTGTTCCGGGCTCCTCTTCCCTCCCCTCGATGCCGCGGCCGAAAAAGAGCGTGGAGGCCCATGTGAGGATCAGAAACAGGACGACCCACGGCACGAAGCCGTAGCGCTCGCGAGCGAGCAGGATGACCACGACCCCGGTCGCAAGCGCCCAAAGCGAGTGCAGAAGCCAGAACAGTCTTCGATGCCGGGTCCAGAATCGGCGGAAGGGCGTTGAGCTCGCGGTACGGATCTGGCCTCGGGGCATCTACATCCTACTCGATACGGATGGTCTCTTCGGCCGAAACGAAGAGGACGTCCCGCAGGGCGGGGAAGCGCTCGAAGAGCTCGCGCCCCCTTCGTTCGACCCGCTCGGTGGTGAAACCGACCAATACGAGGTCGGCGGCCTTCGAGCGCGCCTCGACGAGGCGCTGGAAATCGATGCCGTCCTCGGTCGGGATCACGAGGACGTTCTTCTCGGTGATGAGCAGTCGGCCCTCCGAGATCATGTTGTGGAGCTCCTCTGAGCGCTCCTGTACCTCACGCTTCGGATATGCGGCGTAGATCGCGATCTCGGCACCACTCCAGTCCCGGTGCCCGAGGAGGATGTAGGCGAGAAGAATCATGAGGTTGGCGTTCCGCGCGTCGTGCCAGGTGAGCCAGACATGGATCGACTTCCTCGACCCGAAGAAGTTGTCGCCATGTCGCAGCATCAGTCGGTTCATGCGAGGCACCCCCGCCAGAGCCAGTCCAGCCACGACCTCGTCGAGGACGTTGGCTGGATCGTGCGCGCCGAACTCGAAGAGAATGGTGTTGTTCTCCATGCCAGAGACCCCAGGCATCTGCAGGCTCTGAGCCAACGCAGACGCCATCGATGGGCTGATCATCGTGTCGACGTAGATGGCTCCCTTCCGGTCCTTCATTCTCTCCACGAGTCGCGCCTGCACGTCGCGACTCTCCTGGAAGCTGCTCGGCTCGAGCATTCCCGGGATATAGTGCAGGTAGGTACCGAACCCGTAGCGATGACAGAGCCATTCGAGCATCTGCATCGGAGCCGAGCGGTCGAAGGTCCTGGACGTGATCGTGATGACGCTAGGCCGCCAGTCGTCCGCGGGGATCTTCTGGAGGCGTACTTGGAGGTAGCGGGTCGCCTGCGTCATGACCCCGTGAAAGATCGCCGCGAGATCGTCCACTCCGCTGCGGCTGCGTCGGATCATCGCATAGAGTCCACCCATGAAGACGATGGCCACGGTAGCGTAGACCAGATCCATCTGCAGCATGAGCAGCAAGCACATCGCCGCGCCGAACAAGCTGAGGTACCACTTCGATCGAAAGCTCGGTCGATAGGAGGGGCGAGCGGCGAAGTGCTCGAGGAACGAGATGGCGCAGAGTGCACCGTAGGTGACCATGAAGAACATGGATACGATGCGGGCGACGAGATCGACGTTGCCGAGCACGACGAATACCAGCGCGATCACGGCGGTGACCAGCGTCGCGTTCCGTGGCTCGTTCGCATCGCCCAGCCCCGCGGCGATCATCTCGTTCGCGCTACGGAAGGGCACGATCTGATCCCCTCCGAGTGCCTGGAGAGTTCGAGGGGCAACGAGTATGGAGCCTATGGCCGACGAGAGGGTGGCCGCAGCCAGGCCGATCGGGATGATCGGGCCCCAGACTGCGATCTGACTCATGATGAGCTGGTCATCGGCCAGTGCTTGACTCCCCGCGGACGCAGCGAGCTTCGCCACTACGAACAAGTAGACGATCATGCCCCCGAAGGTGGCGGACATGATCCCGAGTGGGATCGATTTCCGGGGATTCGCGAGGTCGCCGGAGAGCCCCACCCCGGCGGTCATTCCGGTGAAGGCAGGGAAGACGATGGCGAACACCAACATGAACGGGTCGGGGTCCGACAGGTCGGACACCAGCGCCACGGTGTCGGGCGTCAGATCCTCGGGCGCCGAGCCCAGGAAGAACATGGTGAGGGACAATCCCAAGATGGCGGCCACGCCCCACAGCGCCTTCACGCCCAGATCGGCTCCGCGACTGAGCACCACGGAGACCAGTACCAGAGTCGCGGGAAGCGACACGATCCGTGGGTCGAACGGGAACCCGAAAGTTGCCAGAAACCATCCACTGAGTGGAGTGAAGGCTTCCGCGAAGGCGATCATGTAGAAGGCCACGGAGATGGCCTGTGACATGTAGAGACTGACGCCGATGGCACCGCCGATGGTCGTTCCGAACGATCGGGAGATGATGAAGTACTCTCCTCCCCCCTCCACCCTTCGGTTGGTGGCGATCTCCGCGATCGCCAGGGCGGTCGGTACCGTGACCGCGTGTCCCAGCAGAATGATGAAGAGCGCGCCCAACATCCCGACGTGACCCACGGCATAGCCGAACCGCAGGAACATGACGGCCCCGAGGATCGTGCTGATGCTGGCCAGAAAGACCGGGCCCGTGCCGAATCCGTGGCCACGCGGCTTCCCATCGGGGAGTTCGTCGTTCATGAGGTCGCGCTCAAAGTGTGCCGGGGGTGTGCCACAGCAAGATCAGGTGCCCGCTTCAGTCCGACAACTGGCGGCCAGGACGCCTTCAGCTGGGTGTGGGCGACGCCTGCCACTCCTCGTACCACTCGAGAAAGTCCTCGGCGGCTGCCTCGGAGTAGAGGATGGGGAATCCGCCTCGTTCCTCGATCCACCTCGCATCTTCGAGATTGAACGCGCGGACGATCACGGGAGCCCGTCGAACCATGTCCAGGAGAGGGCCGTTGTCGAGCACTCTGCGGATCGTCGAGATGACGATTCGAGCGTGCTCGGCACCGGCGGCCCTGAGGACCTCGGCGTCCGAGGCATCTCCCCGAACCGCCGGAATCCGGGATTCCTCGAGCCAGTGGATCAATGCGGGGTCGTCGTCCACCACTACGATTGGATTCGGACTCACCACCAGCACCTCCAGAAGGCTCACTCCATTTCGGCCGCATCCTACGAGCAGCACGTGATCGCGCGGCTGCGCCAGCGGCTTTCGGCGAGGCTTGAACGGGTGCGCTTTCACGAGCGCCCAGGTGACCCGATCCGTGGCGATGAACGGCGTGAGGATCATGGTGATGAGCGTAACGAGAGCGATGACGCCGAAGACCTCAGGGAGGATCTGTCCAAACACGACCCCCTGAAGCCCCACGACGAGCGAGAACTCGCTCGTCTGCGACAAGAGAAGGCCCGCCGCCAACGCCGGTCTCGCCGAGAATCCCATTCGTTCGGAGACGAACGCAACGAGAGGAGGGGTGACGAGGATCACGATCAATGCGAAAGCAAGCCCGTGAGCGAGCTCGGAGGCCGAGGGGAGCTGAAGGAATCCGCCGAGTGCCGTGAAGAAGAGGGCGTTGAAGAAGTCCGACAGCGAGGCCAGCTGACCTCGGACGAGGCCCCGCACGGGGAAGGCGGACAACGACACGCCACCCAGAAACGCGCCGGACACGAGGGGGAGTTGGAAGAGATCGGCCAACCCGACGAAGCCGAAGAGCACCGAGAGGACCAGGAGCAGGAGGATTTCCTCGTCGTCCCGAAAACGGGCGATGACGAACGGTCCGACCCAGGCGATCATGATTCCTGCGAGCGCGACCAATCCAAGTGTCGCGGCGACGCCCGTCACGACCGAGCCGGCACCTTCGGAGAGCCGGGTGATGACGGGAATGGACAGAATCACCAGGAGGTCCTGAAGGAGGAGCACTCCCGTGACCATTCGTCCCAAGGGCTCGAACAGCTGCTGCCGCTCCTGCAGCAGAGCTACGACCACCAGGGTCGAGGAGGCCGTCAGGGCGAGGGCGACATAGGTCGCGGTCACGACGGGGTAACCCAGGGCGATCGCGGCCCCGTAGCCGACGGCAGCGAGAAGCACGAACTGCGCGATACCGATCCCGATCGCGGCTTTGGCCTGTGCCCCGATACGCTGAGGGCTGAGCTCAATCCCGGCGACGAACACCATCACGTTCAGGCCGAGGAGCAGCGCATCCTGCAGGAACTCCTCGGGGAGCGCCGCCACCGCCGAAAGGACGGCTCCCGCCAGGAGGAGCATCGGGATGGACGGGAGACGTGTGGCTCGGGAAAGGGCGAGTCCGAGGGCGGACGCGAGGAGCAAGAGCGTGATTCCGGTCATGCTCCGAAGACTCCCAGCTTCTGAAGCTCCTCTATGATCTTCTCGACGCCCGCGGCCCTCGAGTTCATGAGGTGGGTCACGCCCACCTCCGCGATCTCCATCTCACTCGCCTGGTCGTATGCGTGAATCACCGAGGGCACACCCGCGCTCCTGGCTCGGTAGGCGAGGAGTCGATTCACGTGCTCGATCCGGAGCGCGGATACGATCAGGTTGGCGCTCCAGAACCCCGCTTCCTGGAGGAGGGACACGTACTCGGCGTTCCCCACGAGTGTTCGACAAGGGAGTCCCTCCAGCTTGCCCGGATCGGTATCGACGGCCAGAGTCGCCGTCCCGCGCTGAGCCAACATCTGAACGATGCGTCTACCGAGGGAATTCATCCCGATGACGATCACGTGACCTTCAGGTCTCCCAGCGAGCACCGCCTCTTCGTCGTCGAGGGTGGGACCTTCGGCGGTGCCGCCGCAGAAGAGCGGCAGAGCGCCGATGCGGGCGATCCACTCCACGATCCTGTTGCCGCTCACGATCGCGAACGGCGAAAGCGCCATGGTCACCAGCCCGACTGCACCGGCGATCGACACGAGGTCATCGTCGATCAGTCCGTTCGACAGGGCGAGCGCGGCCAGGATGAAAGAGAACTCGCTGGTCTGACCGAGCGTGATCCCCACTCTGAGGGCGATCCGGGGCCGCTCCCCGCGGGCCCTGAGGAGCCATCCGACGAGCGATGGCTTCACGATCACGGTGAAGAGGACGAGCACCGAGACGAGGGGCCACGCCGATGCGGCGGCCTCGAGCTCCATGTGGACACCCAGGGACACGAAGAACACGGCCACGAAGAAGTTCATGAGGGGGTGGACACGGCGTCTGAGATCGTGGCTGTGGGGTAGCTGCGCGAGGCTCACTCCGGCGATGAAGCCTCCGAGCTCGAGCGAAAGACCCAAGAGGTCTGATCCGAGGACGACGCTGAAGCACCAGGCGAGGCTGCCCACGAGGAGGATCTCCTGGGAGGAGGCCGCGAGGTAGAAGAGCCTGGGAAGGACGTATCTCGATGCGAGCGCGGCGCTCACGAGGAGGATACCCATGCCGATGAACGCCCGAGCGACCCCCCAGAGCACCGCGGCGGGCTCCAGCCCCGCTTCGCCTGAGAGCCCCGCGACGAAGGTCAGCACGACGAGCACGGCGAGGTCCTGGATGAGCAGGATGCCGACCGCGAGCCTTCCGTGCCGGCTGTCCAGCGCGTCGAGCTGGTCGAGAAGCTTCACAACGACGACGGTCGAGGAGAAAGTGAGCCCAACCGCCAGGAAAACGGTCTGGGAGGTCGAGAGCCCGAACCCCCAAAGGATCAACGCGAGCATGAGACCCGTCACGGCGATTTGCAGCCCGCCGACCGTGAGCGCCACTCGACCGACCTCTCGGATCTTCTCGATCGACAGCTCGAGACCGACCACGAAGAGGAGCAGAATGATTCCGGCCTCGGAGATGAGATCTACTGATTCGCTGACCGGAATGACCCCGAGGCCGGGTCCGAGCACGAGCCCGGCCAGAAGGTAGGCGACGATCGACGGGACGTGCGCGTGCCGCGCGAGCAGGACGACGAGCGTGGCCGAGAGCAAGATCAGCCCGAGGTCCTGGAGGATCGCCTCGTTCATAGGTTCCGGTCCGCTCCGCTTCCGCTACAGCATCAGCTCTAGATTCATGAGTAGGCGTGGCTCCTCTCCGAAGCCGTTCACCGGGAAGATCGCGTTGATCTGGATCTGGGTCGGTCCGGTCGGCGAGAAGTTCCACCCCCCGATCACGAGGGTGCGGCGATCGAGGGACCGCCCGGTGTCGAGGTGGTCGAGGCGCAAGAGGAGCTGGCTTCCGGGCCGGACCTGATACCCACCCGTCAGGAAACCGCCCCACGGATCGCGGACCGTGCCCAGCTGGCCGTCTCCACGGTCGACTTCTGCCGAGAGCAGCCATGGCCCCCGCACGACTCGTAAGTCCGCCCCGAGCAGGGAGCGAATCGTCGCGAAAGCCGGGTCACTCAGTTCGATCAGGGGAACTCGATCACCGTTCACCGCCCCGTTGAGGGCGATCTCGATCCCATCGGCCCTCCACGCTAGACGGGCGACGTTGGCAAATCGCCCACGGGGATTGCCCGTGGATCCTCCACGGCCGTTGAACAGGCCGAGCGAATAGCTGAACCCCGCGGCGATGGGCCCGCGAAGCGCTACACCGAGGGCTCGATTGGGAGCGAGGGCTCGAATGGATTGGGACCGGGTTACGAAGTCGAGGTCCCCGGCACCCGTCAGGAACTCGCCGCTGAAGGGGGTCTTGAAGCGGCCGGCGTCGATCGTCAGTGCGCGATGGAGCTGAAAGCCCACCCGCGCGTCCAGCACGTCTCCGAAGTTGGACTGGAGGAGGTAGTCGACCCCCCCGTCCAATCTTCCGCTCACACCGAAGCGGAACTCCGCCACCGCGAAGCCGTCTCCACCCGGAAATGTGCGGTCCGCCTGGAAGTCCCCGTTGAGGTGCAAGAGGGCTCCGAAGCTTGCAGTCTCGCTCTTGAGCCGCTCACGAAAGTCGTCCCAGAGAGGTTCCTGACCTGCGAGCGGAAGCGCAGCCAGCCAGACGGTGGCGGTGAGGCCGGAGGGCAGAGCGGCTCGGCACCAGGCGCGCAGTCGGTCCAATTGCATGACGTTCTCCTGATTTCGGAAGCTCGTTTCGGAGATCCGACGTCGGGGTCGAGGGTCCTCTGAGGCGCTCGTTCGCGCTGGCTCAGGCGGTCTTCACCTCGATCGGCTCGATCTTGAACGTCTCGTACGGCATGTCCACGCCGGCCTCGGTGAGGACCTCGAAGATGCGCTCTCTGAGCTCGAAACGTCCCGCCAGGTGACGCCGCTCGTCGTCCAACCACACGTGGAGCTCCAACTCCAGGTTGTAGTCTCCCAGACTCTTGACCACGACCCTCGGTTTGGGTTCCTCCATGAACCTGGAGTCGCCCGCGACGATCCCAAGGAGGAGCTCCCGCACCCGCGGAATGCTCTCGCGGACCCCGATCGTCACCGAGACGTCCAGACGAAGGTGCCGGAAGTTGGTATAAGAGGCCACGGTGGTGTTGATCACCTCGGTGTTGGGCACGGCGAGCATACGGCCATCCGCCGTGACGACGCGGGTCGATCGAAGGGTGATCCGATCGACCCGACCGTGGGAGCCGGCGATGTCCACCAGGTCACCGATCACGAAAGGACGGTCCCAGAAGATAAGGATCCCGGAGACGATGTTGGACAGGGCATCCCGCGCGGCGAAGCCAATGGTCAAGCCGACCACCCCGAGGCTCGCCAGAATCCCGGCCGTGTTCACCCCGGCGCTGTTCAGCGCGTGAACGAGCCCCAGAACGAGGACCGTGTACTTAAGGACGGTGCTCACGAAGGCCGCCGACGTCGCATCCGCCCTCATTCGCTTGAGCGCTGGCCGCGCCGCGAGATCGAGGATTCTCCACGCGAAGTAGTATGAGACCATGACCACGAGTCCAACGAACGCGCTCGCGATCAGCTCCGCCGCTGCCTCACCGGCCCGCCCGGGATCGAAGGTCTCGGACAGTCTCTCGGTCAGTTGTGCGATGAACTCTCTCATCCCGGCCTCCAAGATTGGTTGGGTGACGAGGCCGAGATACCCGAACCCGACGAATCTGATCGTTCAGGCTCCCGGCCCGCTTGTGGTCGGCGGGTGCTCGGTCGATCATAGTGCCTCGGTTCCACCTACTTCCATTGAGGCCCGCATGAACGCGAACAAGTGTCCGCGAGGGATTCGCCCGAAGGTGTCGGTGCTCCTCGCCGGTACCGTCGTGCTGGGTGCGGCTTCGGCGCAGGGCCAGGAGCCGGGTGCCGGTTTGGCCGACTCCCTCGCGGCCGAAGTGAGCGCCCTTCGCACCGAGGTCGAACGGCTCAGCGACGTCACCGAGCGGCTCGAGGCGTCCACTCTGGGGACGACGGTGCCGGCGGCAACCACCGGAGGCCTCACGAACTCCGCGGAGGCTCTGGATCAGGCCGCCGCCTCCGCCCAGCGCTGGGGCGTTCGTTCACTTTGGGCCGTCCTGCTGCTCGTCCTGACCCTCGTGGTGGTCCGCAGTGTCAGCTGGCTCCTGACCCGTCTCGCGGAGAGAAATGCCCGCCGTAGGCTCCTACTGCTCCGAATGGAGCCCATCGTGAGAACCACGGTCTGGGCGCTCGCGATCTGGATCGTGTTGAGCGCCGTGTTCCGGGTCGATACCGCCACGCTCTTGGCCGCGGGCGCCGCACTGGGCGTCGCGATCGGCTTCGCGGCTCAGGACATTCTCAAGAACATCTTCGGAGGCCTGGTGATTCTGGCCGACGGTCCGTTCCAGGTCGGTGACAAGATCTCGGTAGCCGGGACTTACGGAGAGGTCTCGGCCATCGGGACGAGATCCACACGGATCGTGACCCCCGACGATAATCTGGTCTCGGTTCCGAATGCACAGATCATGGGTCAGCAGGTCTCCAACGCGAACGCGGGGGCGCTCGACTGCCAGGTCGTGACGGACCTGTATCTACCCGGATGGGTCGACGTCGGAATGGCGAGGGATCTGGCATATCGTGCAGCGATCACGTCGCGCTACGTCTACCGAAAGAAGCCGGTCGTGGTGCTCGTGAAGGACGAAATCCACGACACGTTCGTGACACACCTCAAGGTGAAGGCGTACGTCCTCGACATCCGATTCGAGTTCGCGTTCATGAGCGACGTGACCGAGCGAGCGAGGGCGGCGTTCCGGGAGGCCGGTCTGCTGCCTCCCTGGCACGGCGCAAAGCCGTATCTGCTCATGGATGAGGAGGGCCGAGCGGCGGCCCCGACCGCGCGGACATGAAGACAGATACGGACCGCCCATGGAACCCGACGAAAGAAGCATGACCGACCCAGCGCCGGACACCCCTTCGGAAGGGTTGGAAATGACCGAGACCCAGCCGCAGACCCTAGAGCACGCCTACGCGGCGATTTTCGACGCCTTTCTGGGCGAGGTGCTCGGGATTCAGCTCCAGGCACTCGATCACTTGGAGGAGGAGCTTTCGACCCCGATCGGTCGGGGCCTCGAAGGGGCGATGCGCCGACACCACGAGTTGGCGGAGGGGCTGGGCGAGGGCGCCGCCGGTTCAGACCCGATCGGCTATCGTCAGGCGGTTTCGCGCGAGGTACTGGAGCCCCTGCTCGCGACGCTCAGAGAAGAAGACATCGGTGAGCGCGTCGATGAGGCGTTCCGGGAGGCGGATCTCACGGCTGCTGGAATGGCCCGAGAGCTACCAACGGCGCTCGGCGAACAGGGGGAAGATGCTTCGCCAGCCCTCCGCAAGGCTCCGGCACGTCTTCGTAGGCTCTTTCGAGAGTTCGTGTTCGACTCGGTTCCCACCTCTCGGCTCACCGCCGTCGAGCAGATGTCCGGCGATTGGCTGGCCGGCCTGGTGAAGCTGGGTGAGGCCACGACGAGGTGGCTCGGGACGTCGCCCGAGTCCGATGCGGCTCGAGGTCTCCAAACCGCGTTCGAGGAGCTCTTCCAGAAACAGCCGATCTCGACGATAAGAGTCCGCGAGGAGTTCGCCGCTGCGCTCACCGGCCTGGCTACCGAAGCGAAGCGCGAGGCGACCAACACAGGCTGGGATCCAGCTTCCCTGAGCGACCGCATGATGGAGCTGGCGAATCGCTCCGAGCGGAGGGAGGGCGTACCGGCTCCGGTCATGAAGCCTGAGATGGTCGAGCGAATCCGCGGTGCCGTTGCGCGGATCGAGGCCGTCGTTGTCATGACCGAGTTCCAGACCGGTGTGGATTCTGCGGTGGCCCGCTGTTTGGGTAAGGACTTGCCGATTGTCTGCGACCTGGTGGAGGGCCCGATCCGACGAGCCGAAGCTCGGATTCGGGAGTTCCACGCCGAGGCTGGAGAGGCCTTCGGAGAAATCTCCGGCGGAGGTACTGCCGCCGCACGCGCTCGGCTCGCAGAGCGTGTGCGGGCCGTCCTCGGCGAGGGGCGACGGGAGATCGCGGATCTGGAAAGAGATCTCCGCGCCAGCGACGCGCCCAACCGTCTCGAGTCGACCGCGGACGGGTTCGTAGGCGCGCTCACCGAACGGTTACGCGAAGTGCCTGAGGTGCTGCGAATCCTCGAGCACACGGAACCCGATACCGCAGACTCGCTCCCGAAGGACACTGTCTCCTTGGACCTCCGAGAATGGGCGGTTCGATCCTTCGATGCCCATCTGCTCGACCGGGTCCGTGACGCCCTGCTCGGGGTCGGTCGGCTCCAGTCGTCCGCGCCGGATCTGGTTCACGGTGCGGATGGGGTGCTTGCGTACAATCTGGAGGCCGCGATCGACGAGCTGACGGCGAGCCCGCCGAGCCAAGAGCTCGGAGTCGCGGCCGAGTTGGTTCTCGGAGGCTTGGACCGAACCGCGGATCACCTCGGTCGCGTGGCCGTCGATCTGGAGGCCCAGCACGCAGACACGGTTGAAGTCGTGCGAAGCAGTCTGGGTCAAGGTTGGGCGGACTTGCGTCAGCGCTTGAGCCACGAAGCGGCCCTCAGGGGGGAGGTGGGGGACGCCCTCACCGACCTGGGGCGGCAAGCCCTGGGTACGGTGGCTCGACTTCAGGAAGCGGGCCAAAGTGCGGGCACGTTTGCCGCGTCCCTGGTACGGGTGGCCGCGACCAGGGCGAGGGCACTGGTTCGTCGCGGAAGGAGACTCGCCGGAATCCAGACACCAGAGGCGGGTGCCATCCAGCACACCATGCGAGCGCTTCGTGATCTGGATTCCGCCGCGATCGGCCTTCCGTTCGTGTATCGAAGGCTCTTCTCCGTTCGATCCCTCGGCGATCCCTCTCTTCTCGCGGGTCGGGAGACCGACCTGGAGGTGCTCGGCGGTCTCTGGGCCGATTGGCAGGCAGGCCGAACTTCGGCTCTCGCGCTCGTGGGCCCCTTCGGTGGCACGTTGAACAGTCTGCTGAACGGATTCGAGGCCCGCCTTCAGGGGTCGGTTGGCGTCCATCGTGCCGAGCTGGAGGAACGGGTCCTGAATGAGGGAATCCTGGCTCGGATCCTTGCAGACAAGTTGCCGCTGGATCTGTCGCCCGGACCCGAGAGCTTGGACGACCTCGCCGCAGAGATCGCCGAGCAGCTGAGTGAACCCACGATCGCCACCGTGGAGCGCTTCGAGCACACGTTCCTGAGGACCGTCGAAGGCACCGCGTTGGCCGCTCGGGCCCTCGAGTTCTTTTCGCGAACGGACGGGCAGGTTTTCTGGATCCTTTCGGCCTCTGCTGCCGGTTGGGAGATCGTGCGACGGACCGAGCCACAAGCGGCGCGGCTCGTGGAAGTGCAGTCGATCAGGCGGCTGGAGCCCAAGGAATTGGAGCGCGCAATCCTGATCCGGCACCAGAGGAGTGGTCTGCCCGTTCACTTCGACGCCGGCGATGCGCCCTCGCCGGTGCTAGCACGCCGCCTTTCCTCGGCTGAAAGCGAGAGTGAGCGTCAAGGCCTGCTACAAGAAGCTTTCTTCAGCCGGCTCTTCGACCTGACGGACGGGAGCGTGCCGCTTTCGCTCCTGTACTGGCTGCGCTCGGTCGAGTTCGACGCGTCGGCCGAGTCGATCCAGGTCACCCTGCCCGAGGCGCTGGAGTTCGGCTTTCTGGACGGGCTTTCTTGGGACCAGATCTTTACGCTTCAGGCATTCATGGAGCACGCGTCGCTCACAGTCGACGAGCACTCCGCGATCTTCGGTTCCTCTTACACGACCAGCGAGCAAGTCCTGGAGTCACTCGGCAACCTGCTTCTGATCGAGCCGGCTGAGAACAGCCGGCGGGTCGGCGAGCCGCTGTACTTCAGCACGGTCGAGCCGGGCGAGCGGTATCAGATCCGTCCCGTTCTGGTGCCGGTCGTGCTACGCTCGCTTCGCGGGAGAAACCTCGTCGACTGAGTGGGATCCGTCACTGCAGGAAGCTGGACTCCCCGCTCAAGCGATCCTCCAGATGACGAATCCCAAGTAGAGCAGCAGGAGGAGGCCCCCCTGCAGGCGTCCGATCCGTCTTCGTCCGAACGCGAGCGCAAGGACTGCGACGGCCAGAGCCAGCATCGCAATGAGATCGGGATGGCCCTCGGCCGGAACGGGCACGGGTTGAATGGAAGCGGTGACTCCGAGCACGAACAACAGGTTGAAGATGTTCGAGCCCACGACGTTGCCGACCGCGAGGTCCGCCTCCCCACGACGCGCCGCAATCACGCTCGCGCTCAACTCCGGAAGACTCGTCCCCACCGCGACGATCGTCAGGGCGATCAGGTCGGGTGAAGCTCCGAGCGCTGTCGCGATTCCGACCGCACCGTGGACCGTCAGGCTGCCCCCGAGGCCGAGACCGACCATACCGAACGCCACCAGCGCCATGCTCGCACCGATGGATCCGAGTCGCTCCACGGGAACCCGGGTGCGAGCCTGTTGGACCAGGCTGTCAGTCCCTCGCTTTCGAAGGGTCTCAACGACCGTGTAGTAGAGGAACACCGTGAAGAGGAGCAGTAGGACGAGTCCTTCGGCTCGGTCGTATTGAGACGCGTCTGCGGTCCGAATGGAATCGAACCCCATGACGACCACGGCCGTGCTGGCCAGGAGCATCATCGGAATCTCCCGTGTCAGCACGACGCTCTGAACGGCGAGCGGGCTCACGATTGCGGACACGGCCAGGATCAGTCCGACATTCGCGAGATTCGATCCGATGATGTTACCGAAAGCCACGTCGCCACTGCCCTGAACGGCAGCCGTGACGTTCACCGCGAGCTCGGGCGCACTCGTCCCGAAGGCGACGACCGTCAAGCCGATCACGAGCGGGGGGACTCCGAGCAGCCGGGCCAATGCAGCGCTTCCACTGACCATGGACGCACCGGCGAGCAAGAGCAGCGCCAGTCCAAGGGCGAGGAGCAGGGCGAGCACGGTGGAATCCTTCCTCTAGGGGTGGGGCGGCGCGATTCGACGAGCCTGCGGCAGACCCTCCTGTCGCTGCGCCCCCTCGTCTTGGGGCAGACTCGCGATCGGGTTAGGCTGTCTCACGCCGACTGACCCCTCGTCGATCGATCGACCAAAAGGATGGCGCCAGACCCATGCTGCAGGAACTCCTTGCAGGACCCACCGGCCCGCTCGTCGTCTTCTTGCTTCGTGTTACGGATGTCACGATGGCGACGGTGCGGATGCTTCTCATCGTTCGAGGGCACAGGGTACTCGTCCCACTGATCGGCTTCTGCGAGATCGTCATCTGGGTTGCCGCCGTCGGGACCGTCGTGCAACACCTGGACAGCCCGCTTCACGTGGTGGGATTCGCCGCCGGCTTCGCGACCGGGAACTCCCTCGGACTGTTCCTGGAGCAGCGTATGGCGCTCGGTCTGGCGACGGTACGCACCGTCGTGAAGACGGGCGGTGCGGAGTTGGCGACCACGTTGAGGGATGAGGGATTCGGGGTCACGGAGCTGGTTGGGCGGGGTCGTGACGGCATAGTCGAAGTGTTGTATTCCGTCATTCCACGAAGAAGCGTTCGTCGCTGTGTGGAGTTGATCGATCACGGTGCCCCTGACTCTTTCGTCGTGGTCGACGAACCCAGAGCGATACGCCGGGGGTGGCAGTTCCCCAAGCGAAAGAAATAGGTCGGCTCGGAGAACGGCAGGCCTGCGAAGCGCTAGGGATTGTGCCTTGCGATAGCGGCCAGGGAAACCCCTACCGATGAAACGGAGGAGCTTGGTTTGAACCTGGAGAGCGACCACACCTCGGAGCCACCGAGCCTGGAATCGAATATTCGAGCGCGGGGTCGAGAGTTGCTCGACAGGGTGGAGTCGGAGCCGCTCATCTCGATCAGCCCCGATTGGTGGCAGGAGCGGCTCATGGAGTGGGCCACCCACGACCCCGATTTCCGGGTCAAGCTGCTCCGATTCGTCGACGTGCTTCCGTCGCTTCGGACCAGCGAGGCCATCGCCGATCATGTGAGGCAGTACTTCCGAGAGGACGCGCCCGTTCCGGTGCGCCTCGGCTCGGTCATCGGTCGGCACGGCCCGTTTCGTCCCGTGCTCTCGACGGTCGTTCGACAGGGCGTGTTCGCGATGGCAGGTCGCTTCATCGTCGGTGCCGACCCAGCGGCGGCCATGGGACGACTCGACGATCTCGTGAGCAAGGGCGTGGCCTATACGGTCGATCTGCTCGGTGAGGCTACCCTCTCGGCCCGTGAGGCCGATGCCTACCGTGACCGGTACTTGGAGGTTCTGAACGCATTGGGGAAGGGAGGAATCCGGGACGCAGGGTCCGACATTCGGAAGCCCAACCTCTCGATCAAGCTCTCTGCCCTCACCTCGCACTTCGAGCCGGCGGCTCCCGAGGCCACCTTCGCGTCGCTTCGCGATCGGGTCATGACTGTGTTGGCCACCGCGCGAAAGCTGGGCGCCTTCGTGAACATCGACGCGGAGCAATATCGGTACCGTGATCTGACGCACGAGGTGCTCGAGCGATTGGTGCTGGAGGACGGGGTGCGAGACTGGCCCGACCTCGGAATCGTGGTACAGGCCTACCTGAAGGACTCGCTCGACCACGTGTCCTTTCTCCGCAGTCTGTCCCGTAACCGCGACGTTCCGATGACGGTGCGTTTGGTCAAGGGTGCGTATTGGGACGAAGAGGTGATCATCGCGCGACAGAACAGCCACCGAGTGCCTGTCTTCGAGAACAAGGCGGCCACCGACCTGAGCTTCGAGCGCTGCACCGAAGCGCTGGTGGAGGCCTATCCTGACCTGATCCCCGCGTTCGCCAGCCACAATCCCCGCGGGGTGGCCCAAGCGATGGTTCGCGCGGAGGCTGCGGGCGTGCCTTCCGAAGACGTCGAGTTTCAGATGCTGTACGGAATGGCCAAGGGGCTTCGCGATGCAGTCCGAGACCTGGGCTATCGCGTACGCGTCTACGTCCCGGCCGGCAAGATCATCCCGGGGATGGGATACCTGGTCCGCCGCCTGCTCGAGAACACGTCGAACGAGTCTTGGCTCGTCAGCAAGCACGAGCAGGTGGATCCGGACGTGGCCCTTGGCGCCCCGCGTCCGCCCCCGGAGGCGACGGAGGAAGTGGTGACCGGGTTCAGGAATCATCCTCCGCTCGAGCTTCATCTGCCTGACCCAAGAGCCCAGATGAAGCAGTCCCTCGAGAGGATTCGGGACTCCTTTGGGCGTCATTACCCGATGCGGATCGGCGGCGAAGAGGTCGAGTCGGATGAGTGGCTCGAGATCCGAACACCGGCCGCTCCCTCTTCCCTCATGGGCCGGGTCGCCGCTGCCTCGGCGAGCCACGCCCGAACCGCGGTGACCCAGGCCCGCGAGGCGTTTCCGGCGTGGCGGGACAGACCTGCACGAGATCGGGCGGAGATCCTTCGGAGAGCGGCCGACCGAATGGACACTCAGCGATACGACCTCGCCGCCGTCATGGTCTACGAGTGCGCGAAGCCCTGGCGCGAGGCGGATGGAGACGTGACCGAGGCGATCGACTTCCTTCGCTACTACGCGGAGCAGGGAGAAAGACTCGGCCACGGGGTGGATCTCACTAGGGTCCCGGGGGAGACGAACCGATATCTGTACGAAGGGCGCGGGGTGGTCGGGGTTATCGCTCCGTGGAACTTCCCACTCGCGATTCTCACGGGCATGACCAGCGCCGCGCTCGTGGCGGGAAACAGCGTGGTGATGAAGCCTGCCGAGCAGTCACCAGTCATCGCTAGCCGATTGACGGAGTTGCTGCACGAGGCCGGAGTCCCGAAGAGGTGCCTCCACTACCTCCCCGGACTCGGACCGGAGGCGGGTCGGGCCCTCGTGGAGCACAGGGACGTCGACATGATCGCCTTCACCGGCGGAAACGCAACCGGGCTCGCGATCGCCCGAACGCTCGCCGACACCCGCGCGGGGCAGCGTGGACTGAAGAAGCTCCTCGCGGAGCTGGGCGGAAAGAACGCCCTGATCGTGGACGACGACGCGGACCTCGACCTCGCCGTCGAGGCCGTTCTAGAGTCCGCGTTCGGATATGCGGGGCAGAAGTGCAGCGCGGCCAGCCGGGTGATTGTGGTCGGCTCCGCCTATCCCGAGTTTCGCGAGCGTCTGGCCTGGGGGGTCGAGAGCCTCCCCGTAGGCCCACCCGAGGACCCTGGGACTGTCGTACCTCCACTCATCTCGCGGGAAGCCCGCGACCGCGTGGAGGAATACGTCGCGATCGGGCTCTCGGAGGGGAAACTCGTAGCGAAGGGGGAGATGCCCTCTGGTGAGGGGCACTACGTGGCGCCGCACGTATTCGAGGCGGTCGCCCTCGATTCGCGACTGTCCTGCGAGGAGATTTTCGGCCCGGTTCTGACCCTGTATCGGGCCGAAGACTTCGATGAGGCCCTCAGCGTCGCCCTAGACTCGGACTTCGCACTCACCGGCGGTGTGTTTTCCAGAAACCCCCGTAACATCGCCCACGCGAGTGTGGCCTTTCGGGTGGGCAACCTCTACCTGAATCGAGGGATCACTGGAGCCATCGTGGGTCGTCAGCCGTTCGGCGGTTTCCGCATGTCGGGCACGGGGGACAAGGCGGGCGGACCCGACTATGTGGAGGAGTTCACGATTCGGCGCGTGGTGACCGAGAACACGATGCGGCGAGGATTCGCGCCGGAGCGGGGGTCGGAGACTGGAACGCGGCTCGTCTAGTTGCCGGGTGTGCCTTCCGCCTCATCGGGCGTCGCGTAGCCCTCGAGCTTGCGGTAAAGGGTCTTTCGATCGATGCCCAGAACCTCCGCCGCCCGCGACTTGTTGCCCTGCAAGCGTCGAAGCGTCTCGAGGACATAGGTCCGCTCCACGTCCTCCAGGGTGGCACTCCGCTCAGCGGCCCTGGTGACCCGTTCCGTCAGGCCTCCCGCCTCTCGTATCCGAGGGGGGAGATCCTCCACTCGAATGTCGTCGGTCGAGGAGAGCACGAGTGCCCGCTCCATCGCGTGTCTGAGCTCGCGGGCATTTCCGGGCCATCCATAGCGCGTGATGGCCGCCATCGCGTCTCGATGGATGAGCGGGGTGTCGCGATTGTTCGAGGCTGCTGCGGCGCTGAGGAAGTGCTCGGCGAGCAGCGGAATGTCCGCGGCTCGCTCCCGAAGCGGAGGGATCTCCACATGGATCGCGTTGACCCGCCAATAGAGGTCCTCACGGAGCCGTCCTTGTCGAACCTCTTCTTCCAGATCCCGGTTGCTCGCGGCCACGATCCTCACGTCCACGTGTCGCGTGCGGGTCGCTCCTACGCGGCGCACTTCACCCTCCTCCAGCGCGCGCAGCAGCTTGGGTTGAAGCGGCAAGGGAAGCTCGCTCAACTCATCCAGGAAGAGCGTGCCACCATGAGCAGCCTCGAAGAGGCCCTCCGTTTCCCGATCCGCACCCGTGAAGGCTCCCTTCTGGTGACCGAAGAGCTCAGACTCGAGCAAGGTGTCGGGAAGAGCTCCGCAGTTGATGGGCACGAAGTTTCGTCGACCGGAGAGTAGATGCACGGCTCGGGCGACCAGCTCCTTTCCGGTCCCGCTTTCTCCCGTGATGAGGACAGGATTGTTGGAGTCCGCGCTTCGGCGCACGATCGCAAAGAGCTCCTGCACCTGACGGCTCGCACCGATGAATCCCGGGAGACCCGCGCTCGGGGTACGAATGAGCTCCGCAATCTCGCGTCTGAGGCGACTCTCGGTGAGTGCGCGCTTGACTCGAAGGAGCAGCTGATCCGGACCGAAGGGCTTGGGTAGGTAGTCGTACGCTCCCGCCTTGACGAGCTCGATCGCGGCATCTACAGAAGCGAAGGCGGTGATCACGATCACGTCCAGCTCCGGTCTTCGGTGCCGTAATTCCCGGAGGAGCTCGTCCCCGCGCATGCCCGGCATTAGGACATCCGTCACCACGAGGTCCGCTTGGAGTCCCTCCGTGAGACTCGCCAATGCCTTGTCCGCAGTGCTGAAGGTCTCGGTGCTGAAACCGGCCTCTTGCAGCACTTCAGCGAGGAAGGTTCGAAGCTCGTGATCGTCCTCGACCACGACAATCCGATCCGGGCCTCGAGGCTCTTCTCTAGTGCCCGGCATCAGCGTCGCTCGAGGACTCGTCGCCGGTGCGCTTCCTGCGGCTGGGCAGGACGACTCGCACGACGGTCCCCGTCCTATGTGAGTGAGCTTCTGTCTCTGCTCCGGGTTCCCTGCGTTCCGCCGAGCTCCCGACGTTCTCCACCTCCAGCCGACCACCCATCTGCTCCATGATCCCGCCGGCGATCGAAAGGCCTAGGCCGGTGCCTCCCGAGCGGGTGGTGTAGAACGGCTCGAATATCCGAGGAAGCGCTTCAGCCGGAATGCCTGGCCCGCTGTCCTCGATCTCGATGCTCGTTTCGGCGCCTGAAGCGTACTCGCGAACGAGTAACTCCCGAGGCCCACCGGGCTCGCGGAGCGCATGCAACGCGTTGTCGATGATCGTGATCAACACCTCCTCGAGCAGCTCCGGATCCGCCGAGACATGCACCGAGCCCTCAGCTTCGTGCTCCACCTGGATTCCGGCCTCAGCGAACTCGGCAGCGAAGAGCTCGAGGGCCCTTTCCACCGATGCGGTAGCATCGACGCTTCGGATATCCGGCTCCGGGCGTCTGGCGAATTGGAGTAGGTTACGAACGATACGCGTGATCCGGGCGGTCTGCTTGCGGATGATCTCCAGGCTTCTCGCCTCTTCCGGAGGGCGATCGCCACGACGCAGCAACGACTCGGCCCGCCCACCGATCACGCTGAGTGGGGTCGCGACCTGATGGGCGACACCCGCAGCCAAGGTGCCCAGATCGGCCAAGTGCTCTTTTTCCCGCACGCGCTCCTGTAGCAGGAGACGCTCTTCGCTCTCGCGCTCCAGCTCGGACCGCGCGACTTGGAGACGGCTCACCATTCGATTGAATTCCTGAGCAGCTCCGTCCAGCTCGCCACCCCGAGGGTGAGATTCGAGCAGCCCTGGCGTTTCACCTTCACCAACGCGATTGATTGCGGTGACGAACTCCTCGAGGGGGCGCCCGACATATCTGCGCACGAGCCAGGTCAGAAGAACTGCCAGGGCCAGCATCAACGTTGCCGTGTTCAGCAGGAAGCGGCGGGTAGTTCGAATCGCGTCCCCCTCGACGAACGTCAACGGCTGCACCACCTCGAGGACGCCAACAACCGTCCCCTCCCGGTCGCGCACGGCTCTAAGCACGGACTGCGTGCGCTGGTCATCGACGCTTCGCTCGATGATCACCACCGAGTCCCCAGTCAAGAGTGTCCGGACGGAGGCCGGAGAGAGGCGGTCTGCAAGCTCGAATCCCGTAGAGCTGAACGCCGGGCTCCCGTCCGGATCGTAGAAGACCACCGCGTAGATTCCAGGCTCATCATCGAGCTCGAGCAAGATGTCCTGGACGTCTTGGAACTGCAGATCCCGGAACGCGTGCGCGAAGGCGATGCCGACGGCGGTCGAAAAGACCTGCGCCTCCGCTCGCGAGCGTTCCAGTAGGAGGGCCTCCCGCTGTCGGAGCGCCAGGATTGCATAGAGCGTCATGATCACCGCAACCGTGGGCAGCAGGGTCAAGAGAAGCCTGGTCCCGATCTTCACTGGCTCAGAAGCCCCAGATGATCGGAATGAGGAGGCTTGCGAGTATCCAGAACGCGGCGTTGAGTGGCAGTCCGAACTTGACGTAATCCGTGAAGCGGTAGTTGCCGGGGCTGAAGACCATGGCGTTGGTCTGATATCCCATCGGAGTGCTGAAGTCACACGAGGCCGCGAAAGCCGTAGCCATGAGAAACGGCTTGACGTCCACGCCGAGCGACTCCGCTGCGCTGACGGCAATCGGAACCATGACCACGACGGTGGCCGTATTCGACAGGACCGCTGT
Organism: Gammaproteobacteria bacterium; assembly: GCA_024638345.1. GTDB lineage: Bacteria > Gemmatimonadota > Gemmatimonadetes > Longimicrobiales > Gaopeijiaceae > JAAXGI01. Next base: position 20,247 of record JAHEKL010000017.1, read on the forward strand.
CAACAGTGAGGTTGCCGCGTAGAAGACCGACAGCATGATCCAGGGGCCGTAATCGGACCCGACGCCCGCCATGCTGTCACCGATCGATCCGGCGAGACCGGTCCGCTCGAGTGCCGTACCCAGCGGCAAGATGGCTGCGAGTAGCACGATCACGGACCAGTCCGTTGCGGCGAAAGCTGCCTGGATCGTCAGGTCGCGTGACAGGAAGAGGATCACGGCCCCGATCAGCGCGGCGATGTGAATCTCGGCGAGACCCAGGGCCGAGACGAGAACGACTGACGCGATCACGATGGGCCCGAGCCACCAGCGGGGACTCAGCCGTAGCGAGACTCTCTTCTGCCCCAGCGCGAGGAATCCCTCATCCGCCTGCAGCGCCTCCACTCGAGTGCGTGGGCCGAAAACCAGCAGCAGATCCCACGCCTGAAGCTGCACCCGACCGACACGATCGAGAATGGTTTCACCCGTCCGGTTCATGGCCAGTACGAAACACCCGAACCTTCGACGGAAGTCGACCTCCTTCGCGGACTTGCCAACCAACGGAGACAACGGGGTCAACTGAACCTCGGCGAGCACGTTCTCGCGGTCGGAAAGATCAGCATCCGAGATCTTGACCTCCGCCAGGAGAAGCAGACCGTACGACTCACGAAACGAGATGATGTGATCGACATCCCCGCGCACGATGATGAGGTCATCCCTCGCGAACGGCTCGTGACGGAGGTTCGTGCCGATCTTTCTGCCACCGCGGATGATCTCCAAGACGTTCAGCTCGAACCGCTCGTTGATCCGCTCGTCGACCACCGT
>JAHEKL010000200.1 GCA_024638345.1 Gammaproteobacteria bacterium
CGAGGCGCAGCTGGTATTCGACCTGGACCAGGCGCTCGATCACTCGGAGCGAAACCCCGTCTACAAAGTGAAGTATGCGCACGCGCGTCTCTGCTCGGTCATGCGCAAGAGCGGCCTGGCCGAAGAAGCGATCGACCCCGAGACCGCGGATCTCGAGTTGCTGACCCATCCTTCCGAGCGGGAGGTGATCCAGCAGCTGTCCGAGTTTCCCGAGGTCGTATCGCGGGCCGCCGAGCAGCGCGCACCTCACGTCGTCTGTGATTATCTGGAGAAGACGGCGGGAGCCGTGAACTCGTGGTATCACTCCGGAAACCCGACGCGGGACCCCGGACTCGCCGTGCTCGTGGACGACGATGATCTCAGGCGCGCTCGCCTGATCCTCACCCGGTCCGCGCGAATCGTCCTGAGAAACGGCCTCGGGATTCTGGGACTGGAGGCACCCGAGCGAATGGAGCGAGAAACCGGACCGGACTCGGATTCGGGCCCCCCAGGTTCGTCTCACCGGGACGAGGGCTCCTGACGTGTCGATCCTGGTTGTGGGCAGTGTCGCCCTGGACTCGCTCGAGACACCCTTCGGGAGCGCGACGGACGCAGTAGGGGGCTCAGCCGTGCATTTCTCTGCTGCCGCCTCCCTCTTCGCCCCGGTTCAGGTCGTGGGCGTGATCGGCGACGACTATCCGTCCGAGCAGCTCGCCTTTCTCGAAGACCGGGAGGTCGATCTTTCGGGTATCGAAACGGTCCCGGGGGAAAGCTTCAGATGGGCGGGCAGATACACCCACGATCTCTCGTCCCCGGAGACGCTGGAGACGCGTCTCGGAGTCTTCGCCGAGTTCCACCCGAGGATTCCCGCCGAGTTTCGGTCGCCCGAGTTTCTCTTCCTGGGGAACATCGATCCCCGTCTTCAGCTCGAGGTGCTCGAGCAGGTTCAAAGCACGCGTCTGGTGGCCTGCGACACGATGAACTACTGGATAGAGGGGAGTCGTGACGACCTCATGACTCTTCTGGGGCGGGTCGATCTCCTGATGGCCAACGACGGGGAGATCCGGCAACTGGCGGGCCAGGCGAATCTCGTGAGCGCGACCCGGTGGGTGCAGGAGCACGGTCCTTCTCGGGTCGTAGTCAAGAAAGGGGAGCACGGAGCGATTCTATTCCACGACGAAGAGATCTTCTTCGTTCCGGGGTATCCGTTGGAGAATCTGAACGACCCCACGGGTGCGGGTGATAGCTTCGCGGGCGGCTTCCTCGGCTCCTTGCACGGCTCGGGCGAGCTCACGGATGGGGCGCTTCGCCGGGCAGCCGTCTTCGGCTCGGCGCTGGGGTCGTTCGCCGTGGAGGACTTCGGAGTTCGTCGGCTGGCACGGCTGAGCCGAGAAGAGGTAGCGGACCGAGTCCGAGAGCTGCGGCACATGACGCAGTTCGAGCTGCACTGATCTAAGGAGGGGGACGGTGTCCTCGAATCGTACGATGGACTATCGCTCCGCGGGCGTGGACCTCGAGCGTGCGGAATCGGAAAAGCGGGGATTCCGGTCCCTGTTGGCGGCCACCAAAGACCGGCTCACCCTCTCGGATTTGGGTGTGTTCGGAGGTCTCTACGCAGTTCCCGACGACGTGCCGGACCCCGTGCTGGTTTCGTCGGCGGACGGCGTCGGCACCAAGCTCCGGGTGGCATTTCTTTCCGGTCGGCACGGCTCGGTGGGTCAGGATATCGTCAACCATTGTGTGAACGACATCCTGGTTCAGGGTGCGCGGCCCCTATTCTTCATGGACTACCTCGCCACCGGGCGGCTGGAGGAGGGAATCGTCCATCAGGTGGTTGAGGGCGTCGCAGCTGCGTGTCAGGCCAATCAATGCGCGCTGCTGGGGGGCGAGACTGCACAAATGCCCGGTTTCTATGCGGACGGCGAATACGATCTGGCGGGCTTCATCGTCGGGATCGTGTCGCGAGGAGACATCCTGAGCGGAGCCGATGCGCAGCCGGGGGACGCGCTCATCGGACTTCCATCTTCAGGCTTGCACACGAACGGGTACTCCCTCGCTCGTCGGATTCTGTTCGACACGGCTGGGCTGAAGGTCGACGACGCGTTTCCGCGTTTGGACGAGACCGTCGCCGAAGTGCTCCTGAGGGTCCACCGAAGCTACCTGATGACTCTGACTCCCGAGATCCGAAGGGGGTCCCTGCTCGGTCTGGCCCACATCACGGGCGGCGGATTGCCTGGAAACATCCCTCGCTCTCTCCCCGATGGGCTCGGCGCTCGCATCCTCAAGGAGTCGTGGGAAGTCCCGCAGCCGTTCGAGGTGCTTCGAGAGCTCGGAGGGGTGGAAGAGAGCGAGATGTACCGGGCATTCAACATGGGTGTCGGGATGGTGGCGATCGTGTCGGCCGACCAGGCGGCGGGGGTGGTCGCACGGCTCAGGGAATCGGGCGAGGACGCCTGGGAACTGGGTGAGGTCGTCGAGGGCGCGGGCGTTCGACTTGTCTGACTGGGGGTGGCGCCCGCGGAGACCGGAAGACGGTCGCGGGTGGTGGCACGGGGCCATGCTCCTCGCCGTCACTTGCATGCCGGTGAGCGCGGCTTCCGCTCAGCCTGTCGCAGAAGCGCTCTGGTCGGACTGCATCGCCGGACGTCCGAGCTCGATTCACTCCCTCTGTGCGGACGCAGCCCTCGGCCTACAGGCGCTTCATGGCGGCGTCGGTCTGCAGATGACCGCAGGGGGTGCGCTGCCTGCGAGCCCCAGCACCGCTGGACATAGGATGGAGCGGTCCCCTCGAATCATCCTGGACGGCGGCGGGAGTTGGTCCACCTTTCGGCATCCGAATCTCGCCCGTTCCGGCGGACCCGGACCGACTCCAGACAAGAGAACTCATCTGACAGGTGCGCGAATTGCCGCAGTCGTCGGGCTCTTCGACGGATTCTCTCCCGCGCCCGGTGTCGGGGGGGTGCTCGCGGTCGATCTGGTGGGAACGATCCAATGGGTTCGGGTCCCGAGCTCCCCCGCAACCGCCGGTTCGAGCGTTGGCTGGGGTGGCGGACTTCGACTGGGGGTGTTCCGAGAGTCCTTCTCCCTTCCCGGCGTGACGCTCTCCAGTCTGTTTCACCGTGCCGGGAAGCTCGAGTTCGGAATCACCGAAGGCGATGGCGCCCTGGCGACGCTGGATCCGTCGGTCACATCCACCAGGCTCACGGTGGGAAAGGATCTATGGCCCGTAGGGCTTTCCGTGGGGGCGGGTTGGGATCGATACCGGGGCGAGGGTCGCATCGAGGCTCGCTCTGGATCCTCCGGCCCTGGCGCCATCCTGGCCAGATCGAGCCTCCGGAAGCTCTCGATGAATCGACGCTACGTCTTCGTGGGTGCCAATATCACCTGGATCGTCAGTCAGATCGCGGCCGAGGTCACGTGGGGTCGAAAAGGCTCTCCCCTGGCGCGGTTGGACGGTACGGGGCCGTTCAGCCCGGGAGATAGAGAGCTCGGAGGTGCCTTGAGCTTTCGCGTCATCTACTGACCCAGGAAGCGTCGAGTGAAGCCCACCCCGTCCGAGCATCCGGCGCTCGATCGCCAATTCCTCGAGCGAGCCGTGGAGCTGGGTCGTCTCGGGTGGGGGCGTGTGCAACCGAACCCGATGGTCGGGTGCGTCCTGGTTCGGAACGGGGTTGTGGTGGGGGAGGGGTGGCACGAGGAATACGGAGGGCCGCACGCCGAGATCGTGGCACTTTCGAAGGCGGGGCCGGATGCGAGGGGTGCCACCGCGTACGTGAGCCTGGAGCCATGTCGGCATCACGGCAAGACGCCTCCTTGTACCGAAGCGCTCCGGGACGCCGGGATCACCAGGGTCGTGTTCGGGGCGCAAGATCCGGGTCCGGACTCCGGGGGCGGCGCCGCCGCCCTGGCCGATTACGGCGTGGAGGTCTCGGGGCCTCTCCTCTCCATGGAAGAGGCCCGCCGAGAGAACCCGGGATTCCACGGCTCTCCCGAGGATCGGCCCTGGGTCGCGCTAAAGCTGGCGACCTCGCTGGACGGGAGAATCTCGGCGCGGGCGGGGCTCCGCTCGACGATCTCCGGACCCGAGTCGAACGAGCGCGTCCAATGGTTGCGCGCCGGTTTCGACGGAATCATGGTCGGCACCCAGACGGCGCTCACCGACGATCCCAGACTTTCCGTGCGGGGCGACACCCGGCCTCTAACTCCTCCCAAGAGGGTCATACTGGACGCCCGGGGTCAGGTCGCTGCAAGCGCGCGTGTGCTGGATGATGCCGACGGGACCACCCTCTTCCTCACGACCGCGTCGAGTCCGGCTCCATGGAGGAGCTCGATCGAGGCACGCGGAGGGAAGATCCTCGAGGTTCGCGAGGAGGAAGAAGGGAGGCTTTCCCTCGTGGAGACGCTCCGAGCGCTCAGGGGCGAAGGGATTCGGACCCTTCTGTGCGAGGGAGGGGGCGTCGTAGGTTCAAAACTCCTCCAGCAGCGATTGGTGGATCGCTTCTACCTGGTATTGGCGCCGAAGCTGCTGGGATCGGACGGTGTGCCGGCGTTTCCGTCGCACGGCGCATCGCGGAGAGGATCGGGGGATGGAGGTCCCGGGCCGCTGGGTGAGTGGACTCTGATCGAAGATCCCCTCCGGCTCGGGAACGACGTATGGATGGTCCTGGAGCCGAAGGGGGTCTGATGTTCACTGGAATCGTCGAGACCGTCGGCGAGGTCAGGGAGGCGAAGAGCTCCGGAGCGCTTCGGGAGTTCAGAATCCAGACGGAATCCGGTTTTATAGACGGACTCGGGGCGGGAGACTCGATCGCTGTCGACGGAGCCTGTCTCACAATGGTCGAGGTGCACGCGGCGGAGTTCAGGGTCGAGGTGGTGGAGACCACGCTATCGAGAACGGTGGCGAGCACCTATCGGGAAGGGACCCGAGTCAACCTCGAGAGAGCGTCGAAGTTGGGAGATCGTCTCGACGGCCATCTCGTTCAGGGGCATGTCGATGGGCTCGGTCACGTAACAGCGGTTCGAGAGCGTGGGGGCTTTCATCTCGTAGAGGTTTCGATTCCCGAGGAAGTACACCAGCTTACGATCGAGCACGGATCCATCACCCTGAACGGTGTGAGCCTCACGGTGAATCGGCTCATGCCGGTGGGAACCATAGAGGTCGCGTTGATCCCTCATACCTGGGAAGCGACCAACCTGCGGTATCTGACCGCCGGGGACCCGTTGAACGTGGAGGGGGACCTGATCGGGAAGTACGTGGGTAAGTT
>JAHEKL010000201.1 GCA_024638345.1 Gammaproteobacteria bacterium
GTCTCGACGAGGGGCGTGCCGTATTCGTCCATCGAACGGCGCCGGGCGACCGGGTCTCCGTGGAGATCACGGACGTCCACAAGCGCTGGACGCGCGGCAACCTCCTGGAGCTCATCGAGCCAGGGCCGGATCGACGCGAGCCGCTTTGTCCACATTACCGATGGTGTGGCGGCTGCACGCTGGAGCATCTGAAATATCCAGCACAGCTCGAGTGGAAGAGCCGGTTTCTCGTTGATGCGCTCGCCCGTATCGGAGGGATCCATGTCGGGCTCGAACCCGAAGCGGTGCCGTCGCCGAACGAGACGCGTTATCGAAATCGAGTCACGATGACACTACTTCGCTTGAGCGGGGGAGAAGTACGGGCCGGCTTCCACCGGCTGGAGCGTCCGGGTACGATCATCGACATCGACGGGCGGTGCCTACTTCCGGAGAAGGCTGTCGCGGTCGCCTGGGACGACCTCCGTAGGAGCTGGGGACCCGGCGCATGCCGCCTGCCCGGAGGATCTCGTCTGAGCCTGACCCTCAGGAGGGTCGGGGAGCTCGACATTCTCCTGTTCGTGGAGGGGGGCCGGGATCCAGGGGATCCAGAGAGGCTGCTCTCCGAGGTTTCAGGTCTCAGGGCCATCTGGCATAGGAGTGAGGGGTCGCAAAAGCCCCCCATGCTGCTGGCTGGTAGGCGGCCCATGACAGAGTCGTGGTACGGCGAGGAGGTCGAGGTCGGCCCTTCGGCGTTCCTGCAAGTGAACCGCGAAGCCGCGCTCCAGCTGCACGCGTACGTGCTCGGGAAGGCGCAGAGTCACCCGGCAGCCAAGATCGTCGATGCATACTGCGGTTACGGGTTCCTGGGACGTCGCCTCGCCCACGAAGGTACGGCCGAGGTGGTGGGTATCGAGGTGAACCCAGAGGCGGGTCGGTTTTCGACGCGTCACCCGGTTTCTGGGTTTCGGATGCTGGAGGGCAAGGTCGAGGATCTGCTACCGGGTCTCCTGCCGGTCGATCTGGTGATCGTCAATCCCCCGCGGACCGGGGTTCGAGCCAGGGTCGTGGACTGTCTCCTCGAGACGCCTCCATCGTGCATCGTATACGTGAGCTGTGACCCCGCGACGCTTGCTCGTGACGTATCGCGGCTGACTGAGGCATATCGCGTGTCCGACCTACGGGTATTCGACCTGTTTCCTCAAACCGCGCACACGGAGGCCGTACTGACGCTCGTGCGCACCTGATCGTATTTCCGATAGAGGGGGGTCTTGAGTTGGACTATGTCGTGCGAGTGGGGGACCGGAAGATGTATGTCGCCCTGAGCGATACGGGACTGCGAATCGACGGCTCGCCGCTCGACGTGGAGCTCGTTGAGAGATCGGTCAGCGCGGTGCGGGGTGTGCGTATCGGCCGACGTTTCATGAGCGTCCTCCCTCGTCGAAACGGCCGAGGCGATTGGACGCTGGACGTCGACGGCAGGACGTACCGGGCACAGGTGCTGGATACACGGCAGGAGGCTGTCCAGCGGGCGCAGAAATCGGCCGCGGTCGCCACCGGTCCAGCCCCGCTAAGGGCGCCGATGCCGGGCCTCGTCGTCCGAGTCGAAGTGGAGGTGGGTGCCGAGGTGGATCGCGGTGACGGTGTCGTCATCGTGGAAGCGATGAAGATGGAGAACGAGCTGAAGGCCGAGGCTCCCGGTCGGGTGTCGGCGGTCCTCGTCGAAGCGGGGGAAACGGTCGAAAAGGATCAGACGCTGATGCGATTCGAAGCCCTGGAGGGAGAGTGACCCGGCCAAGGTTCGAGACCGACTCGGGCCTCGAGGTCGAGCGACTCTACGAGGAGCGCGACCTGGACGGGACGGGAACGGAGTCAGGGCAACCGGGCGCGTTTCCGTTCACCCGTGGGATCTACCCGGAGATGTACCGGGAGCGCCTGTGGACGATGAGGCAGTACGCCGGCTTCGGAACCGCACGTGAGACGAACCTCCGGTACCGGTACCTGCTCGATCGGGGTCAGACCGGGCTGTCCGTGGCCTTCGATCTGCCCACCCAGATGGGATACGACTCCGACAACCCGCGAGCCGAAGGCGAGGTCGGACGATCCGGAGTCGCGGTCGACTCGATCGAGGACATGCGCATCCTCTTCGAGGGAATCGACCCCGGCGCAGTTTCGACCTCGATGACGATCAACGCGACAGCCTCGATCCTCCTGGCGCTCTACCTGGTCGTGGCCGAGGAACGAGGGGTGTCGTGGAACGCTCTCTCCGGAACCGTACAGAATGACATCCTCAAGGAGTATGTGGCGCGCGGAACCTACATCTTTCCCGTCCGCCCCTCCCTCAGGCTGGTGGCCGACGTGATCGCGTTCTGTGCGGAGGAGGCGCCGCGATGGAATCCGATCTCCATCTCCGGCTATCACATCCGTGAGGCCGGCTCCACCGCCCCGCAGGAGATAGCGTTTACCTTCGCGAACGGACTCGAGTACGTCGAAAGAGCACTCTCCGCGGGTCTCGGCCTTGATGAATTCGCACCACGCCTCTCCTTCTTCTTCGCGGCCCACAACGACTTCTTCGAGGAGATCGCCAAGTTTCGGGCTGCGAGGAGGCTATGGGCCTCCCTCATGAGAGAGCGGCACGGCGCGTCCGACCGCGCCTGCCGACTTCGTTTCCACACCCAGACGGGAGGCTCCACTCTTACCGCTCAACAGCCTCTGAACAACGTCGTGCGCGTGACCACCCAGGGGCTCTCGGCCATCCTCGGCGGTACCCAATCCCTTCATACGAACGGGTACGACGAGGCCCTCATGCTTCCGTCGGAGGAGGCGGCGCGCGTGGCGCTGCGCACGCAGCAGATCCTGGCCTACGAATCCGGTGTCACCCGAACGGTCGATCCCCTTGCCGGAAGCTACTTCGTGGAAACGCTGACCCACCGGATCGAAGCGGAGGCGCGGCGGCTCCTGAGTCGGATCGACGAGCGAGGGGGAGCGGCGGAGGCGATTCCGTACATGCGGGACCAGATCCATCGCGAGGCATACCGCTTCCAGAAGCAGCTGGAGACGAACGAGCGTGTCGTGGTCGGGGTGAACCGGTTCCAGGAGGACGAGGAGTCACGTGTGCGCCCAAGACCGGACTATCGGGCTCTCGAGGAGGAACAGCGCGACGCAGTCGCGGGGCTCCGAAGCGGTCGTTCCGCGGGACCGGTGCGGTCCGCACTCGAAGCGATCGGCGTAGCCGCGCGCGGCTCCGGCAACCTCATGCCACCCATTCTCGAGGCCGTTCGCTCGATGGCGACTCTCGGAGAGATCTCGGATGCGCTCAGGGAGGCATGGGGATCGTACGTGCCCGAGGGCTAGGGCGGGTGGAGGGCGTTCGCGATCTTCATCCCCGGGAATCGATCGTTACCTTTACAGGTTCTCGGAGATCTCGTCGCCGGGCGCCAGTGCCGATTCAAGATTCGGGGCCCTCATCCCTCGATCCGACACTTATCGATTTCATGCCCACATACGAGTACCGCTGCCCCAAGGGACACGAGTTCGAGCTCTTCCAACGCATGTCCGACGAGCCTCGAGCGCCTTGCCCGAAGTGCGGTGCCGAAGCGGAGAGGCTCCTCTCGGCGGGCGCGGGCTTTCTGTTCAAGGGTGAGGGCTTCTACATCACCGACTCTCGGCCGGAGAGTTACCGCGAAGCGGCCAAGGCCGAAAAGGGTGACAAGAAGAAGAAAGAAGGAAGCAAGGAGCCCGCCAAGGACACAGCGAAGGGCGAGAGCTCGGGCGCTGGAGATCCTGCCAAGCCGTCAGGCGCCAAGAACCCTCCGTCGGCGAAACCGCCGGCGGACGGAACCTCGAAGAAGTCGGACTGACTTTGCCGCCATGAGCCTGGACACCGTACGGTCCCTCGTCCAGAGGGCTTTGCAGCAGATGGGGATCGAGGACGCGGAGATTCAGCTCGAGCGGCCGCGCGACCCAGCGCACGGGGATCTGGCCACGAACGTCGCGATGACATTGGCCGGAAGGCTGGGCCGGCCGCCCCGACAGATCGCAGAATCGATCGCTCGGAACATTCCCTTGGGGGATTCGGGGGTGGCGGCCGTCGAGGTGGCCGGGCCCGGTTTCCTCAACTTCCGATTGAGCAGCGAGGCCGTCGGGGACGCGCTGGCGGAGATCGTCCGTTCGGACGAGCGGTACGGCCGCTCGGACGCGGGGGCGGGCCGTCCGGTGAACATCGAGTTCGTGTCCGCAAATCCCACGGGTCTGCTCCACGTCGGTCACGGGCGCCAAGCCGCCCTCGGGGACGCGATCGCGTCGCTCCTCGAGTGGTGCGGTTGGAAGCCCTACCGAGAGTTCTACTACAACGACGCGGGTCGGCAGATCGAGCGTCTGGCCGAGAGCTTGAAGGCACGATACGACCAGCACTTCGGCCGGGACTCCGCGGTTCCTGAAGACGGGTATCTGGCGGATACGCTGGTCCAGCTGGCGAGCGACCTGGCAGACCTCGAGGGCGACCGGTGGCTCGACGCACCGGCGGACGCATCACTCGAACGAATGCGTGCGTTTGCGGTCGAGCGCCTGCGGGCTGAGCAGGACCGGGATCTCACCGCCTTCGGCGTCGACTTCCAGGAATACTTCCTGGAGTCTTCGCTCTACGAAGACGGTCGGGTAGACCGCACGATCCAGGCACTCAGGGCCACGGGAATGGTCTACGAGTCGGAGGGTGCCATCTGGCTCCGAACCACCGAGTTCGGCGACCAGAAGGACCGGGTGATGGTCAAGTCGGACGGGAGTCCTACCTACTTCCTGCCGGACGTGGCCTATCACGTCACGAAGTGGGAGCGCGGGTTCGAGAACGCCATCAACGTACAGGGCTCGGATCACCACGGGACGGTGGCTCGGGTGCGAGCGGGGTTGAGCGCGCTGGGACTTCCCGAGAGCTATCCCGAGTACGTGATTCATCAGATGGTTACGGTCGAGCGTGAGGGTCGGGAGATGAAGTTCTCGAAGCGTGCGGGCGACTACGTCACCCTCCGAGACCTCCTCGAGGAGGTGGGAGTCGACGTGACCCGGTATTTCTTCCTGATGCGGAAGCCCGAGGCGCAGCTGGTATTCGACCTGGACCAGGCGCTCGATCACTCGGAGCGAAACCCCGTCTACAAAGTGAAGTATGCGCACGCGCGTCTCTGCTCGGTCATGCGCAAGAGCGGCCTGGCGGAAGACGCGATCGACCCCGAGACCGCGGATCTCGAGTTGCT
>JAHEKL010000018.1:0-7010 GCA_024638345.1 Gammaproteobacteria bacterium
TCGAGCTTGGGAATCCGAATCGGTGTACCGACGTTCGCTTCGAGCAGCTCGGCGGCCGAGCGATCCCGGGCCGCCACCTCCACACATCCGTCCGAATTTACGACCGCGGCAAGCGAGTGGGGCGGCACGTCCCCGTAGGTGCCGACGACCGGAATCATCCGCCCCCCGATCTCGACTGAGACACCCGCCGTCACTCTCGTTCCTGGAACGTTCGTGATGAGGTTTCCGAAGCGATCGAGTGACACCACTTCACCCTTGATCCCCGTTTCCTCCACCACAATCGCGGGCTGAGAGACACGGACCGGGTCGTCGATGATCGGGCCCAAGCGGGTGACATGCAGCCCGTGCGCGAGAAGCGCGCCCGCCGGCGCGAAAACGTCCCTTCCGTGGAAGGTCGAGCTCGGCTCCGGGAGTAGGAACTCCGGGTCCTCGATGCTCACGATGCGGGTTTCGAGGGCCGCATCCAGCACTCGGCTGACGACGCCGTTGTCCGGTGCCACCACGAAGCGCCGGTCCGCCTCCAACGCCAAGGCCCGTCGCTCCGTCCCGACTCCGGGGTCCACGACCACGATGTGGGTCGTCCCCACCGGGTATCGGCTCCAGTATCGGGCCAACGCCCTGCCGGCCGCGTCGATGTTTCCGAAGGGGAGGGAGTGGCTCACATCGTCGATGATGGCTCCGGGATAGATCGAGGCGATCACTCCTTTCATGGCGCCGACATACCCGTCCCGGGTTCCGAAGTCTGTCAGAAGCGTGATGCGGGACACCGGTCGGGTCCGCTCAGGCCGAGGCGGATCGAGGTCGCCAGGCCGTGGAAGCTTCCAGGTCCTCGAGGATATCACCGAACTCGTCGAGATCTCCCAGGGTCTGATGGCCGAACTCCTCGAGCGAAAGACCGTGCGCTCTGAACTCGGCGAGCGTCTCGGGGAAGTCTCGGACGATCACGTGGAGAGGGCTCGCCATCAGCTCGTCCCGAGTGGGGCGAGGGCGAAACGGGATCCTCATCCCACATCGCCCGTGACAGGGACGCGCACCGAGCGAAGGACATGACCGGCTATTTCCATGAGCGCCGTCGCCGCCGGTGAGTCCGGCGCCGCCACAACGGTCGGATTCCCGGCGTCTCCCGCGTCTCGAACGGCTGGATCCAGCGGTACGCTCCCCAGGAAGGGCAGACCCATCTCCCGCGCCAGACGCTCTCCGCCGCCGTGTCCGAAGACATCGACGGCCTCCCCGCAGTGCGGGCAGCTCATCTCGCCCATGTTTTCGACGATACCGAGAACGCGCGTGTTCACCCGCTCGAACATCTTCACTCCGCGCCGGACGTCACCCACCGAGACCGCCTGTGGTGTGGTGACCATGACCGCTCCGTCGAGGTCGATCGTCTGGACCAGAGAGAGCTGCGCGTCCCCGGTGCCGGGAGGCATGTCCACGATCATCAGATCGAGCGGGCCCCAAGCGACACGTTCCAGGAATTGCTTGAGGATTCCCGAGATCAGTGGACCCCGCATGATCGCGGGCTGCTCCTCCTCCAAGAGCAGGCCGAGGCTCATGAGCCGGACGCCGTGGGCCTCGAGCGGCTCGATCATCTCGCTTCCCTTCTCTCCTGTGACCGTCGGTCGCCTCGACTCGCCGAGCATCCTGGGGATGTTCGGACCGTAGATATCGGCGTCGAGCAGCCCGACGCGCAATCCTTCGCGAGCCAAGGCGGCGGCCAGATTCGTCGCGACCATCGACTTGCCCACCCCCCCCTTCCCGGACGAGACGGCGACAACGTGATCGACCTCCTTGAGCAGGCTGGGTTTAGGGGTGGGAGCGGGAACCGAACCCGGCTGCAGGTTCCGACCACCGGACCGTCTGCTCGGACGGGGCCGAGCGGGATCGACCTCCGGCTGCGGCAGCTGGACGTTGATCCTCACAGAGTCTACGCCGTCGACAGCCTCCACGGCCGTGCGCGTGCGCTTGAGCAGACCCCCCGGGTCCTTGGGGCCGAGCTTGAAGGAGAACCGCACGTTCCCCTCCCCGTCCACGTCCAAATCCCGGACGAGCCCATCCGAAAGGATGTCGCTCCCGGTCTCGGGGTGTGCGACTCCTCGCAGCGCCTCGCTGACGGAATGCTTCAGATCGTCTGCCGACATGGCCTCGCTCGCGAAAAAAAGGGGCGCCCCTTCCCTGGAAGAGGCGCCTCTCTAGGGCATCGAATCGAGCTGGACGGAGCCCGATCGGCACCCAGAGGGCTCAGATCGCCATGACCTCGGTGACCTCGGGGATCGTGCTACGAATTCGGCGCTCGATTCCTTCCTTCAGCGTCAGCATGGAGATGGGGCAGGATTCGCACGCGCCCATCAGTCTCAGATGCACCACACCATCGGCCTCGTCGAAGCCGAGGAACTCGACGTCCCCCCCGTCGGCGTGGAGCGCCGGGCGAATCTGGTCCAAGATCTCCAGGATCTTGTGCTCCTTGGACATGACCCCTCCTTACAGCCAGGGCGGGACGACCGTAAACGTGCTCTGCGCCAGCGCTGCTACGCCATGCGGTCAAACCCCCGGACCGAAGCATCGGTTCCACCGATGGACGGATCCGCTCAGAGCTCCGTGCGAATGAGGGTACTGAGGGCATGGACGTCTCCGTGTGGGTGTCGGAACAGCAGGCGTCGTTCGATCAGCGTCTCGAGAGCTTCGGGCTCGTTGGCTCGCTCCAGCAAGAGCTCGATCTCGGCAACCGGGATGCACCCGCACTTCTGAACGCTCGTCCACACCTCTCTTTCCCCCTCGGATCCCGATCCGATCATCTCGAAGTGCCCCTGGGAAGTCTCGGCGACGACGGCCAACCGATGACGCTCCAGTACGGCTTCGATCGGATCACGGTGGTGTGCGCGGACCCCACGGAGGACGATGAACGTGACCCCCTGCCGCACCGTGCTTCCCAGGATCAGCTTGGCCACGACTTCGTCCGCGCACGAATAGTCCAGGATCTCGACGGAGGAGAGATCGACCAAAGAAAGCGCCGGAGTCCCCAATTCCTCGAGCTGGCTTTCGATAGCGAGCCGGACCGCGCGCCCGGTGGGTCGCGTGACCAGGTGCGAATAGAGGTTCGCGACGCTCCTTTCCAGCAAGCGCTGGACGTCGATCGCGAACGCATCGAGCTGAGGGTCGTTTTGCGCTCTCATCCCACCTCTTCCAATGATCTTGCCGGAAGAATGATGGTGATCTGAGCCCCAGGGAAGGGGGCGAGCCCATCCTCGAGCGGTGGAAGTTCCTCCCAATCGGGGACGTCGGCGATGCGAGCCGTGCCGCTCCGGATCGAGATCGCTCCGTCCCAGCGTCTCACCTGTTTGCGGATCTGCTGAATACCGTGGCCACGGCCCTGATCGGGAAAGCGGGTCAGCCCATGGATGAACGCCGCCTCCAGCGCGGCCGCGTCTCCCCAACGGTCGGCGAACCGCCCGGAGTACTCTCCCTCGAGCGATCCCTTGAATCCACGACCCACGTCACCGACTCCGATCACCAGGACCTCGCGCCCCAAACGCTTCTTCCAGAAGTAGGTCTGAGCCGCCACCCAGCCCGGGGCTTCCGCGTGCTCGAGGATGTTCTGGCAGACCTCTGACAGAATCACCGAAAACTGGACGACCGCGGTTGGCGGATACCGAAGCGTTCGGGAGAGGATCGTACCGGCTCGGTCATGGACGCTCTCCACAACGCGATGCACGTCCTGGTTCTGCTCTACGCGGGTCAGCTCGAGCATCACGTCCGACGAACCACCGGAGCGCCTCGGTAGGTGCAGGCTTCCTTCGAAGACCTCCTTCGCCGCCTCCCCGAAGCCCATCCGCGACAGGTAGGAGAGCACCTCCCCACTTTCGGGAAGCTGGAGTGCAGCGGGCGACCCGCTCTCCTCGCGCAGCACGAGCCCCGTCGAAAGCAGCCCGATCATTCCCACCGGATCGATCCATCTCAGGTGGCGCGCATCGAGCAGGACCTTGGCGCCGGCCGCTTCGGATGAGGTCTCGATCAGCTGATCGATCGTCCGATAGTCCAGTGACCCCGGGAGGGGGATGACCTTCATCGTGAAACCCCGGGGTCCACACGCCCGGACAGGTGGAGACCCAGGCCGCGCGCTCCTCTATGGCTCACGTTCTTGGCTGCCATTCGATTCGCCTCGGTCATGGCCTCCTCCAGCGACCTGCCCTCGAGCAGCGCGGCGAAGCAGGAGGCTCCCCAGACGTCTCCACACCCCGTCGGATCGCCCTCCGAACCCATCACTCGATCCCCTTCGAGCTTCGCGCTACGAACGGGGCCCGGGGCGGCCAGGCTACCCCGAAGACCGGGCCACGTGAAGGGGTCGTCGTCGAACCCGGCACTCGCAACGTAGGCCGCCCCTCTCTGTCCGAGAGTCACGGCGATCAGCTTCAGGTCCGCGCCGACCAGATCGGCAGCCAGCTTCCACGGATCACCGTGGGCGCGACCGAGGAGCTCGAACTCTTGCTCGTTCATCTGGACCGCGTCGAAACAGGTGATCCACTCGGCCCAGTGCGGCAGGGGTCGCGGCGTCCGATCACCCTGCTTTCCGATGCCGAGGAAAAGCGAGTGCAGATCAGCGTAGATAGGCCCTCGGAATCCCGAGCGGAGGCTCTGGGCCGTCTCGAGCTCCATCTCGAAGCCCGAGATGAAGTTGATGTAGAGCGCGTCGCAGAGCCCGGCGAGTGGATTGAGCTCCGTCCACCTCCAAGGAGGCACGCCACCGGTCAGGCGCTCAGTGAGCCGGACCTGGCCGGCATACCGCATCTCGACTCGGTTGTTCGGCTCGGGCACGACCTGCATACCCGGATCCGTGCGTACTCTCGGGAGGTGCCTGAGGAATCGGAAAGCCTCCTCTGAGAGATCTCGTCCGACCTTGACGAGTGGAAGGATCGTCCAATTCTCGGGAAGCGCGACGGCCAGCGCCTCCAACGCGTAACCGATCCCGCCCCACTCCAAGAGGGGCTCGGTGCGGGCATCGCGGTTGAGAATCGTATCCCAGACCAGCGTCCCGACGACCCCGAGCGTGAAGGTCTGGTCACTCGAAGATCTTGGCTCACTCATCCAGCGACAGAACGGCGAGGAACGCCTCCTGCGGGATTTCCACAGTCCCCACCTGTTTCATGCGGCGTTTCCCTTCCTTCTGCTTCTCGAGGAGCTTCCGCTTGCGGGTGATATCGCCGCCGTAACACTTCGCGGTGACATTCTTTCGAACCGGCCGGATGTTCTGACGAGCGACCACGCGGCCCCCGATCGCCGCCTGCAACGCCACCTCGTATTGCTGCCGTGGTATCAGCTCCTTGAGTCGGCCGACCAGGTCCCTTCCGTACGACTCGGCTTTCTCGCGGTGGATGATGACGGAGAACGCATCGACCGGATCTCCGTTGACGAGGATATCGAGCCGGACCAGATCGCCGGCACGATACTCCAGGAATTCATAGTCGAAGGCGGCATAGCCGCGCGTGCCTCCCTTCAGCCGATCGTAGAAGTCGAGTACGATCTCGGCGAGCGGCAGCTCGTAGTCCATCTCGACCCGTTGCTCGTCGAGGTACTGCATGCCTTTGAACACCCCACGACGCTCGTGCGTGAGCTTTTGCACATTCCCGATGTACTCGGCCGGACAAACGATGCGGGCTCGAACCACCGGCTCCTCCACCCGCTCGATGACGCCCCGATCCGGAAGCTTGGTCGGCGTCTCCACCGAGATCGCTTGGCCGTCCGTCAGGTGCACGTGGTACTCCACGTTCGGGACGGTCGTGATCAACTCCACGCCGAACTCCCGCTCGAGCCGCTCCTGGATGATCTCCATATGGAGCAGGCCCAGGAACCCGCAACGAAAACCGAATCCCAGCGCAGCCGAGGTCTCGGGATCCGACTGCAGCGAAGCGTCGTTGAGCTCCAGCCTGTCGAGTGCGTCTCGCAGCTCCTCGTAGTCGTCGGAGTTGGTGGGGTACAGCCCGGCGAAGACCATCGGTCGAACCGACTGATAGCCCGGGAGAAGCTCCAGCGCCCGACGCTCGACATCCAGCACCGTATCGCCGACGGGTGTGTGCGAGACTTCCTTGATCGCCGCGACGAGGTACCCCACGTCACCGGGTCCCAGGCTCGGTTTCGGCACGCGCTTGAGCTTGTGGATACCGACCTCAGTCACCTCGTACGTTTCTTCGTGCGAGCCGAAAGCGATCACCATCCCAGGCTCGAGGGACCCGTCGACCACTCGAACGGATGGGACGGCTCCGAGGTACTGGTCGTAGTAGGAGTCGAAGATCAGAGCCCGCAGAGGTGCGTCCGGATCACCATCGGGCGGAGGTACGCGCTGAACCACCCCCTCCAGAATGGGCTCGATCCCCTCCCCCTGCTTCGCGGAGGCGGCCAGGATGGAGTCGCGTTCGACACCCAGGAGGTCGGCCAGCTCGTCTCTGCGGCGCTCCGTTTCGGCGCCAGGAAGATCGATCTTGTTCAGGACCGGGATGATCTCCAGACCGGCCTCCAGGGCCAGGAACAGATTGGAGAGCGTCTGCGCCTGGATCCCCTGACTCGCGTCGACGACCAGGATCGCACCTTCGCAGGCCGCCAGTGACCTGGACACCTCGTATGTGAAATCCACATGCCCGGGAGTATCGATGAGGTTCAGAGCATACGAGACTCCGTCGTGAGCTCGATAGTCCATCCGAACCGCGTGCAGCTTGATCGTGATGCCACGCTCCCGTTCCAGCTCGTTGGAATCCAGGACCTGATCGCGCATGGCCCTCTTGTCGAGCGTCCCCGTGGCCTCGAGAAGACGGTCGGCGAGGGTCGATTTGCCGTGGTCGATGTGTGCGACGATGCAGAAGTTGCGGATGTTCGCGATGCGCAAGCCGGGGTCCCGGGATCGGGTTGAAAGGAGGGCAAAAGTTAACCCGGGGTCAAAGGGCGATCAATCGAGGTCCCGGGGTGCCTCGAGCCCGCGGAGCGGGCCTTCCCAGCGGTTCAGCGGCCGGGCGGGCGGATCCTTCCTT